>NZ_JBSFBM010000384.1:0-5827 GCF_053592955.1 Micromonospora sp. NPDC002411
AACTGCAGGGTGCCGATGAGCGAGAAGACCAGGATCAGGATCAGCGCGGGCGCGATCAGCGGGATCTTGATCCGCGTCGCGATCTGCCACCGCCCCACCCGCGACGCGCGGGCGCGCTGTTCGGTGGGCCGGGTCGCGGACGCGCTCGCCGAGGAGTTCCGGGTGCCCTGCCGGGTGGCGTACGCCTCGGCGGCTCCGCCGTCAGCCGGCGTGGCGGTGTCCCGACTCCGGGCGGCCGGCGCGCGGCGGGTCGCGGTGTGCGCGTACTTCCTGGCGCCCGGCCTGTTTCACGATGCGGTGGCCGAGGCGGCCCGTGCGGCTGGCGCGGTCTCGGTCGCCGCGCCGCTGACCGACGCGCCGGAGTTGGTCGAGTTGGTGTTGCGGCGGGTCGACGATCGGCCCGTGCCTGCGTCGACGAAGTGACCCGTGCCGGCACGACGTCGCAGGTGCCGGACAGCGGAACGCCCCGGTGGGTGAACCCACCGGGGCGTACAGCGTGTCGTGGGGGATCAGGCGGAGTGAGCGCGCAGCACCCGGAGACCGCCGCGCCGCTTGACAGCGCGCCGCTCCTCCTCGCTCATTCCGCCCCAGACGCCGGCGTCCTGACCGGACTCGAGTGCCCACTGCAGGCACTGGTCGGTCACGGAGCAGCGCCTGCAGACGGCCTTGGCCTGCTCGACCTGCAGCAGAGCCGGTCCAGACGTCCCGATCGGGAAGAACAGCTCTGGGTCCTCGTCGCGGCAGACACTATGGTGACGCCAGTCCATGGCGGCAACACTCCTCATTCTGGATGGGTGGCAACAATTGCTTGGTCGTGCTTTTCCTATATGCATCCGCAGTGCCGGTGGTGACGGTTAGCGTCTGTCCATTCGGCAGTGCGTGAGCAGGCTGTTAGCGCCCGGGGACCTGCTGGAACAGCTCAACCTGACGAGCATATCCAGCCAATGTCCCGGTAACTCAAGTTCGCTTGTGAATACTTTCACGAACAGTCGTGATGTCAAGGGTGACGCTCGGAAAAACTCCGGGCGGTGAGCAAGCCCACAACCTGTTTGTCCGGATTCCAGTGCTTTCCTGGTTACCCGCCGTGCCACAGTCGAGGATCAATATAGTACAGTCCGCGTGACATTGCTGACATTTCCGGCACCTGCCCTCGGTGTGGCGGCGACCGGCCGATCCGGCTGTGGCCACCGTGTCGACCAAGGGCAGTACCCCGAGACCTAGCAGATTACTCTCAGTGCGGCCGGAACGGAGGTGAATCTGACTTTCTCCCGCTCGCCGAGATAGTCCCCGTCCAGCTGGAACGCCTGCGGACGGCTGGAGACCAGGGTGAACTCCGGCGTGTCATGGAGTCGTAACACCTGACGACCTCGCGGATCCGGCCGCCGGGACAGGAACTGCGTCACTGTCCGTGTTGTGCTAGCCACCCGGAGCTGACGCAGTGCCAGCACATCCAGCCCGAGGTCGAACGACGCAGCCGGGTTCGGGTTGACCTCCCGGTCGCCCAGGTACGTCCAGGGCGCGGTGTTCTGGATGATGACGGTGGCCAACTCGCTCTCCGCCTGCTCGCCCGGACGCTCCAGACTGATGGCGGGGTGCCGGCGGTCCGAGGCGAGGAAGTACTGGTTCATGATCGAGCGCAGGTACAGCGTCGGCGTGGACACCCGTCCCTTGCGCCGAGCCTGCTCCACCCGGTGGATCACTGCCGCATCCAGGCCGAACCCGGCGCAGAACGTGAAGTAGCGGTCGTCAGCGCGGCCCAGCCCCACCGTCCGGCTCCGGCCCAGCCGCAGCCCTTCGAGGATCATGCTGGTCGCCTCCGGCCACTCCCGGGGCAGGCCCACCGCGCGGGCGAACACATTGGTGCTACCGCCCGGAACGGTCGCCAGCGCGGGCAGCCGCTCGGCCATCGAGGTGTCGTCGCCGAGTTTCGGCGGGTCGGCCGTCATCAGACCGTTCACCACCTCGTTCACCGTGCCGTCGCCACCCAGGGTGACGACGAGGTCGACCCCCTCCGCGGCGGCCTCCCGGGCCAGCGCCACGGCGTGCCCGCGCCGACGGGTGTAGCGCACGCTGAGGTCGACTTCGCTGCGCAGCGCCCGGACAAGCACGTCCCGGCTGCGTTCGCTGGTGGTGGTGGCCTTTGGATTGACCACCAGGACGGCCCGCATGGGCGGCACTGTACCTCCCGGCCGCCCGGGTATCGTGGCGCGCGTGACCATCGACTCGGCCCCGATTCCCGTCACGCTCCGCTGGGCGGTCCGGCTGCTGTGGGCGGAAGCGGCCGTCGTCGGGCTGATCGCGCTCTGGCTCATCTGGGCCGACCTCACGGCCACCACCACCGACCTCCTGTCGGCGTTGCTGGTGACCGTGTTCGCCGTCGGGGCGGCGGTGGTGCTCTGGGCGCTCGGTCGGGCGCTGCTGCGCCGTCAGGCGGGCGCACGGGCCCCCGCGATCGTGCTCCAGCTGATGCTGCTGCCGATCGGGTGGTTCATGATCCAGGGTGGGCTGGGTTGGCTGGGCGTGCCGTTGATGGCGCTCGGCCTGGGCGTGGGCTGGCTGCTGGTCAGCCCTCCGACGACCCGGGCCCTCGGCTTCGAGTGACGGTGCGGGTTCCAGCGACCGTGCGGGTTCCAGTGACCGTGCCGGCTCCGGCAGGTGCCGGGCCGGTCAGTGGCAGAGCAGCCGGTCAGTAACCGCCGGAGCGGCGGGTGAGCAGCGCGATCGTCGCCCGGCCGTCGGCGGCCGTGGCGGACGCCGACGTGGTCAGCGCGGTGAGCACCTTCCAGGCGAACGACGACTCGGCGGGCAACGTGGCGCCCCGCACGGTCGGCACTGTCACCTCGACGGTCAGCGCGTCCTCGGTGACGGCGAAGCGACACTCCAACTCGGCGTCACGGGTGGCGATGGCGAGCAGCATGGCGCACGCCTCGTCGACGGCGATCCGCAGATCCTCGATCTCGTCGAGTGCGAACTGCAACCGGGCCGCCAGACCGGCGGTGGCGGTGCGGAGCACGCCGAGGTAACCGCCGTCGGCAGGCACCGTGAGGTGCACCACGTCGTCGTCGGTCGCTGGTTGGCCAGTCAGTTGAGTCACGCCTCATCCCCCCGGTCGGGGACTCTACCCGGTCAGTCGCCCTTACGCGTGCCGACGGTGGCGGCCTGGGTGGCCAACTCGCGCAGGGCGTCGCCGCTGAGCCGGTAGGGCACCCACTCGCTCATCTGCTCCGCGCCGATCGAGGCGTAGAAGCCAGCCGCCGGATTCCAGTCGATCATCCACCACTCCAGCCGCCGGTAGCCGCGTCGGACGCAGATGTCAGCCAGGGTGGCGAGCAGCATCCGACCCGCTCCGGTGCCTCGCGCGGACGGCCGCACGTACAGGTCTTCCAGGTAGATGCCGTGCACGCCGGCCCAGGTGGAGAAGTTGAGGAACCACAGCGCGAAGCCCACCGGCTCGTCGCGCTCGTCCACCGCGACGTGACCGAAGAGCGCCGGAGCGCTCGGCTCCTCCGACGCCGCGCCGGCACCGAAAAGGGCCGAGGTCAACTGCTCGGTGGTGAGGTGACACTGCTCGGGGGCGCGTTCGTACTCCGCCAGCTCGTGCACCATGGCGACGACGGCCGGCACGTCCTCGGGACGTGCCGGCCGGATCGTCGGGATGACCGACAAGGTCATGCCTTCTTGGTCTCCCAGAAGATCTTCGAGATCTCGTCGATCTTCGAGAGCAGCTTGTCGGCGGTGGCCGGGTCCAGGCTGCCCTTGACGCCACCGGCGCCGGCGAGCTTGGTGGCCTCGTTGAACAGGCTGTGCAGGTTCGGGTACTTCTCGAAGTGCGGCGGCTTGAAGTAGTCGGTCCACAGCACCCACAGGTGGTGCTTGACCAGCTCGGCGCGCTGCTCCTTGATGATGACGGCCCGGGTACGGAACTCCGGGTCGGTGTTCGCCTGGTACTTCTCGCAGATCATTTTGACCGACTCGGCCTCGATCCGGGCCTGAGCCGGGTCGTAGACACCGCACGGCAGGTCGCAGTGAGCGCTCGCGGTGACGCGGGGCGCAAGGATGCGCGGAAGTCGCATCGGGATCCTCCATGGGAAGTTTGCGATGATCAAAGGCGACATTACTCCTGGGAATGCTCCCCGAACCGGGTGGAGGTGAAACCAGTGCAGGCCGATCACCCGGCTGAGGCGGCCCGGTTGCGCAGGCCGCTGACCGCCGTCCTGGTGACCGGTCCGTCCATGGCACCGACGCTGCGGCACGGCGACGCGGTACTGGTGCGCCCCGGCGGCCGTCCGATCCGACCCGGGGACGTCGTGGTCGCGGTCTTCCGGACCCGTCCCGAACTGCTGGTGGTGAAGCGGGCGGTCCGGCCGCAGGACGGCGGCTGGTGGCTACGCGGGGACAACGACCTGATCACCGACGACTCCCGGGCGTACGGGGTGGCCGACGTGCGGGGAAGGGTCGTGGCCCGCTACTGGCCGCGTCCCGGGCGGGTGCCTCGCCGGCCGATATGACCCTGCTCACATCCGAGGGGCAGTGCCGACACTATGCTCGGAAAGTGCCCGGGTGACCCCCCGCGCCGCGTGCCACCGCTCGCCGCCCACCTCGCGGCCGGGCCCGCCGCCTCACATCTGCTCGACAGATCCTGGAGTCACCGCCATGTCTTCGTCCATCGTGGACCCCGCTGATCCCGTCTTCCTGCTGCACCGGGGCGGCAAGATGGCCGTCGCCTCGACCGTGCCGCTCACCAGCCGGGAGGACCTCTCCCTGGCGTACACCCCGGGGGTGGCTCGGGTGTGTGAGGCGATCGCCGCCGACCCCGACCTGGCCGACGACTACACCTGGGCGGCCCACGCCGTCGCGGTGGTCACCGACGGCTCGGCGGTGCTCGGGCTCGGCAACATCGGCCCGCGCGCCGCGTTGCCGGTGATGGAGGGCAAGGCGGTGCTGTTCAAGCAGTTCGCCGGGGTGGACGCGGTGCCGATCTGCCTGGACACGCAGGACGTCGACGAGATCGTCGCGGCGGTGCGGGCGCTGGCGCCCTCGTTCGGCGGCATCAACCTGGAGGACATCAGCGCGCCGCGCTGCTTCGAGGTGGAACGTCGCCTCGACGAGGCGCTGGACATCCCGGTCTTCCACGACGACCAGCACGGCACCGCGATCGTGGTGCTGGCCGCGCTGCGCAACGCCGCCAGTCTGCTCAACCGCAAGCTCGGTGACCTGCGGGTGGCGGTGAGTGGCGCGGGCGCGGCCGGAGTGGCCGTGACGAAGATGCTGATCGCCGGAGGCGTCAACCCCGACCAGGTGGTGGTCTGCGACTCCAAGGGGATCATCGGTCGGCACCGCACCGACCTGACCGGCAGCAAGGCCGAGTTGGCGGCGAGCACCAACGCCGACGGTCGCCACGGCGACATCACCGAGGCGCTGCGCGGCGCGGACGTGCTGATCGGGGTCTCCGGCGGCCAGATCCCGGAGACCGCGGTGGCCGGGATGGCCCCCGACGGGATCGTGTTCGCACTGGCCAACCCGACGCCGGAGGTGCACCCGGAGGTGGCCGCCCGGCACGTGGCGGTGGTGGCCACCGGTCGTAGCGACTACCCGAACCAGATCAACAACGTGCTGGCCTTCCCCGGGGTGTTCCGGGGTGCGCTGGACGCCGGCGCCACCCGGATCACCGAGGCGATGAAGGTCGCCGCCGCAGACGCCATCGCCGGAGTGGTCGCCGAGTCACTGACCGTCGAGGCGATCGTTCCGTCCCCGCTCGATCCGCGCGTCGCGCCGGCCGTGGCCGAGGCGGTCGCCGAAGCCGCCCGCCGCGACGGCGTGGCCCGCC
>NZ_JBSFBM010000385.1:0-5797 GCF_053592955.1 Micromonospora sp. NPDC002411
GACCTGCTCGGGTGCCATGTAGAGGGCGGTGCCGACGACCTGGTTCGTGCCGGTCAGGCTCGCCGCCTCCTGCGTCACCGCCACACCGAAGTCGACGAGCACGACGTGCCCGTCCGGCTCGATGATGAGGTTGCTGGGCTTGACGTCCCGGTGCACGACGCCGGCGTCGTGTGCGGCCTGGAGCGCACCGGCGGTCTGCGCGGCGATCGACATCGTCTCGGCGACGCCCAGCCGGCCGACCTCGGCGATCCGCTCCGACAGGGGTTGCCCCTGCACACATTCCATGACGATGTACGCGAGGACCGGCGCGTCGGGCCCGGACACCTCACCGTAGTCGTAGACCTGGGCGACACCGGGGTGACGCAGCGCCGCCATCGCCCGGGCCTCGCGGCGGAACCGCTCGCCGAAGCCCGGGTCGGTAACCAACCGGGGTTGCAGCATCTTGACCGCGACGCAGCGGTCCAGGGTTTCGTCGACCGCCCGCCAGACGTCACCCATCCCACCGCTGGCGATGCTCTCGACCAGACGGTAACGGTCTCCGACGACTTGCCCCACAATCGGCATGACGCTTTCGGTACCCCGGTCTCCCCGATCTCAAGCACCGCGACGCCACGTCGGGTCCGAGGTCCCGGGTCGCGGCGGACCGTCGCGGCCGGTCAAACGGTGATGACGACCTTGGCCCGCGCGTGCTCGCCCTCCAGGTAGCGCATCGCCAGGGGCACCTCGTGGAGGGGATAGTTCCGGTCGATGATCGGGGTGAGGCGGCCGGTTTCGGCGTGGGCGCGGAGCGTGTCGAGGTGGTGCCGGCCGGGAACGGCCGTGAGGACGACGATGCGGTGCCGGACGAACGGCGCCAGCAGCCGTCCGCGCGCGATCAGGCCGATCGGTCCGAGGAGGCTGCCTCCGCGGTACACGCCCCCGCCGGACAGCACCAGCGTCCCGGTCGGGGTCAGCACTCGTCGGAGCGCCCGCAGCGAGCGGTTGCCGACCAGGTCGAACACCACGTCGTAGCGGCGGGTGTCGCGGGCGAAGTCGTCACGGGTGTAGTCGACGACGTACTCGGCGCCGAGGGAACGGACCAGGTCGACGTTGCGGGTGCTGCACACGGCGGTCACTGTCGCGCCGAGCACCGTGGCCAACTGGACCGCGAGAGTGCCGACGCCGCCGGAGGCACCGTTGACCAGAACCCGGTGGCCGGGCCCGACCCGCCCGGCGTCCAGACCCATGAGCGCGGTGACGCCGGCCAACGGCAGGGCGGCGGCCTGCTGCGGGGTCAGGTTCGCCGGCTTCGCCGCGACCAGGTTCTCGGGCACACACACGTACTCCGCGAACGCGCCGTTGGCGTCACCGAGGTCACCGAAGACGGCATCGCCCGGGCGGACCTGTCGAACCTGCGCGCCGACGGCCTCGACCCGGCCGGCGAAATCGCGGCCGCGGATGCGCGCTCGGGGCCGGGACCGCCCCAGCGCCAGGCGTGCCATCCGTGGGTCACCCCGCATGGCATGCCAGTCGTACGCGTTGAGCGCGGCTGCCTCCACCCGTACGAACACCTCGTCGGGGGCGGGCACCGGCGTGTCCACGTCCGCGAGCGTGAGCGTTTCGGGTGGGCCGTACCGGTCCTGCACGATCGCCTTCATGGCTTCACCCCTCCTTGGTGTACGGCGTACACCTGCTGCCACAAAGGCTAGGTGTACGCCGTACACCCGTCAAGAGGTTTAGGGTTCGGTTGTCCACCGGACGACGAGGAGCGAGATGGCCGAGCAGGCGGAGACGCTGCACCGCACCCCGCTGAGCAGGGAACGGGTCCTCCGCGCCGCCGTCGCGCTCGCCGACGAGGCCGGTATCGAATCCCTCAGCATGCGTAACCTCGCGCAGGACCTGGGCGTCGTGCCGATGGCCCTCTACAAGCACGTGGCCAACAAGGACGAACTGCTCGACGGCATGATCGACGTGGTCGTCGGCGAGATCCGGGCGCCCGAGCCCGGCACCGACTGGAAGCGCGCGGTCCGCGGACGCATCCTCTCGGCGCGGGAGGTGCTTCAGCGCCACCCCTGGGCGCCACTGGCGATCGAGTCGCGGAACATGGCGACACCGGCCATCCTGGCCTACCTCGACTCCACGATCGGGACGTTCCGGGCCGGCGGCTTCACCGTCGACCTCACCCACCACGTGATGCACGCGATGGGCAGTCGGATCCTCGGCTTCAGTCAGGAACTCTTCGACGCCGACCGCCGCGCCGGCCGAAGCGGCAGGGCCGACACGGACCCGCCGACGGCCCTACCCCCGGAGATCGCGGCCAGGTTCCCGCACGTCGCGGAGATCGCGATGGCGGCGTCACATGACGACGAGTCCGTCCTCGGGCAGGGCTGCGACGATCAGTTCGAGTTCGAGTTCGCCTTGGACCTGCTCCTCGACGGCATCGAGCGGCTGCACCGACACGGCTGGGCGTCCGCACGCCGACCTGGCTGAGACGTCCGCGGACCACGAGGGCCTGATCCAGCGACGAGTCGGCCCCGCCGCTTACGACGGGGCCGACTCGACAGGTCGCGGGACCGGTCAGCTGTTGAGCGTGGCGAGCAGGGCGGTGGCCATGCCCTGTTCACCCCGGGCGTTGGGGTGGAACGGCGCGGCCGCGTTCTGCGGCACCAGGCCCTCGACCCACCGGGTGCCGCTGCTCTTGCACGCGTCCCGACCGATCGACGGCGTGTAGACGTCGGAGTAGGTGGCGCCGTTCGCACTCGCGACGCTCGCCAACATCGCGTTCAGCGACTTCTCGACGCCGCGCAGGTACGGCACGTCCTGGTAGGCGATCGGGACGACCGGCCAGCAGCCGTACCCGGTGTCCGGCAGGATCGCCGGGTACCCCAGCACCACGACCCGCGCGCTCGGCGCGGCCCGGCGAACCGCCTGGAGCACGGCGGTCACCTTCGGCGTCGCGGCGACGATCCTCGCCTGCAACTGGTCGACGCCTCCGGCCGTGTAGCGGTTCTTGCACGGCGACCCGAGCGGGCTGCTGAGACTCGCTTCGGCGCAGTCGCCGATGATGCCGGAGAAGCCGATGTCGTTGCCGCCGATCTGCACCGTCACCAGCGCCGTGTTCGACGTGACCGCGTTGAGCTGCGGCGGCAGCGCGGTGCCCAACTGACCGCTGCCACCGGAGAGGATGTCGTCAGTGGTGGCCCCGGAGCAACTCACGTCGGCGAACGACGACGAGCCGGCGGCCGCGGCCACGAGCGACGGGTAGTTGCGGCTGGACCGTAGGCAGTTCAGGTCGGTCTGGCTGGGGATCAGCGGGCCCGCGGTGTACGAGTCGCCCAGCGCGACGTAGCGGCCGGTGGGCACGGCCGCGCTGGCGGGGGTGGCGACGGTGAGCAGCACACCGGCGGCGGCTAGGCCTAGTGCGGCCAGCCTGGTGGCTGCCCGCAGGAGGGGCAGGCGAGGACGGGTCATGGCGCCTCCCAAGGAGGGATCACGGGGGGTGGTGGTGCCGAAGATCCTGTCCCCGCCAACGCCGCACGTCAATATAGATAGCCCTCACTAAATAGAGCTCCGGGGTGTGGACCGGACCGGTGGCGCTCAGCTCAACGGCGCGTACCACTGGGCGCCGGTGACCCTGATCCGCTTGGACTGCTTGCGGTTCCACTCCACCCGCATGCCGTGCTTGCGCAGCACCGGGAACGCGACCTCGTCCATCAGTCGTTCCAGGTCGGCCTGGTAGCCGGCCTGCTGCTCGGCCTCCGACAGACGGCCGTAGGCGGCCTCGTCGAAGTCGGCCGGAGGATAGACGCCGTAGCCGAGGTAGACCTCGCCCTCCTCGCTGGCGAGCAGCGACTCGGTGTCCTGCTGGTGGAACCAGAGGAACCCGCGCCAGTGCCGGGAGTCGTCGCGCTCGTCGTCGATCTCGGCGCTCGCGCAGGTGCCACAGCAGCTGAAGTTCGCCCGGGCCAGCACCCCCAACCCGTTGAGCTCGGCGAAGGCCCGGGTGATGTTGGCAGTCACCTCACCCCACTGCCGTTGCTGCGCCCGCCGAGCGGCCAACGCCTTCCCGTGCGCTGCCCTGAGCTCGTCGTCGGTGGCGCCGCAGCGCTCCTCGTCGTCGTCGAAGAAGTCGACGAAATCGTCCGCGTCATCCTCACCGCGCACGATCCAGGCCCACAGCTCGTCCTCGATCGCGCTCCGCCCCGGCTCGGGGATGCGATCGGTCAGGAACCGGGCGCCCTCGGGGCGATCGTTGTACGTCCATTCGGTCACGAGCGAATCTTCACACGGGCGTACGACGGGCCTGGGCGCCCCGGAAGGCCGGCGTCCTAGTTCCCGCCGGGCACCTGGTCCTTGACGTCGTCGTAGCCGGCCGGGGCGGGGGCCGCAGCCGGCGCGTAGATCACGCGGAGCACACCCGTCGGGAAGGACTCCGTCGCCAGCACGCGCAGGTGGTAGGCCGAATCGCCCTCGTCGAACAGCTTGCGGCCCTTGCGCGCCGCGACCGGGTGCACCAGCAGCCGCAGCTCGTCGACCAACCCCGCGGCGAGCAGCTGCTGCACCACGGAGATCGACCCGGGGATGAGGATGCCGCGCACGTCGGCATCGGCCTTCAGCGCGGCGACGGCGTCGACGAGATCCCCCTGGATCAGCTCCGAGCTACGCCAGGAGAACTCCAGCGGCTGGCGCGAGACGACGACCTTGCGCATGTCCCCGAGCTGCTTGGCGAACGGCGCATCCTCGCCACCCGCGGCCTCCCGACCGGGCCAGGCGCCGGCGAAACTGTCGTACGTCTCGCGGCCGATCAGCAGCACGTCGGCGGTCTCGTAGTCCTCGGTGACGGCGCGGCCCATGTTCTCGTCGAAGTACGGGAAGTGCCAGTCAGGATCGATTTCGGCCACGCCGTCGGCCGAGATGAACAGCGTGGAGATGACCTTTGCCATCGCGGGGGTCCCTTCGAATCGGGTGATGTCGGTAGGTCGACCGGCGCATCGTCCCAAACTCGTCAGCCACCGGCTGCCCCGATGACGCGTGTCGCATCAGGTCTTTGTCAGCCGGACGTCACGGGAGCGAGCCAGTGCCACGTTTCGAGAAGCTTGAGCTGCCCGAGCCCATTCATCCGCTCGACGACGTCATCGTCGCTGCGGACGTATCCGGCGGACGCAGCAACCCGCTCCGAGGGCAGATTGCCGTGCACGATGCTCAGCCGCAGTCGGGTGAAGCCGAGCTCTTCGTGGCAGAACCTCGTGATCAACCGCAGGGAACGCGACGCCATGCCTCGGCCGCGGTGCTGCGGGCCGATGGCGTACCCCAGCACCCCGCTCGCCATGTGAAGTGCGACGAGGCCGAGCGGCTGCCCGCCGTCCCGCGTCACGGCCAGGTCGACGATGCCCTGGACACGGCGCCGCCGGATTCTGACCAGAAAGGCGTCAGCGTCGAACGGAGAAGGAATATCGGTGTTCGCGGCGATATCCGGCGCGTCGAAGAGGCCCGGCATGTGTGGCAGATCGGCGTCGAGCCAGTCTCGCAGCACAATCCCCTCCCCTTTCAGCACGAGAGGGGAGGCGGTTGGATCGACCGCCGACGACATTGTCGAATCACTGCTCACACAACATCCTTGCACGGATCTCGCCGCCGGCCTCGGCTCTGCAACCGACCGGGCCCTGGTCGCGAGGCGAGGACCCTGCGCGGTCGGGGGATCGCCTGCACTCGGCGTGGTGCGGGCGGGCTCGGCGTGACGCCGAGCCCGCCCGATTCCGGTCGGTGGGCCGGTGTTGAAAAGTGTAAGAGTTTCAGGGTGACCACAGCCGGCCGGGAC
>NZ_JBSFBM010000386.1:0-5732 GCF_053592955.1 Micromonospora sp. NPDC002411
GTGATCCGACACGGATCGCCGCCCGCCGTGTTGGTGGATCCGGCGCGGAGCGGCGGTGAGCAGCACGCCGGCGAAGAGCGGGGTGGCCACCTCGACCGGCACCAGGCGCAGCAGGCTGACGTCGCCGCCGTTGGGGTCGTTCGGGCCGAACGGGTAGCCGGCGTCGGTGAGCATGCTGACCAGGGCGAGTACGCCCCACAGGCCGAGCCAACCGGCGGCCACTGGGGCCAGCCGATCGGGCCAGCGGGAGTCGGTACGGGGCGGGGAGGCAGTGATCGTTGTCATGCTCTCAGCCTCGACGGACAGCCGCCGGATTCCCTCCCGGCAAGCGGTGAACCCGCTCCCCCGGGCGAGGGAACCGTCAGCCCGACGGGGTGACGAAGCCGGACTCGTAGGCGGCGATCACCGCCTGGGTGCGGTCGCGGGCACCCAGCTTGGCCAGCACGTTGCCGACGTGCGTCTTGACCGTCTCCACGCCGACCACCAGGTGCGCGGCGATCTCCGGGTTGGACCGGCCGGTGGTCATCAACCGGAGCACCTCGGCCTCCCGTTCGGTGAGCCGTGCGGCGTGCAGCCGGTCGCCGCCCACCGGCCCGTACGCGCCGACCAACTGGCGGATCGCAGCAGGGAAGAGCAGCGACTCCCCCGCCGCGACCACCCGGACGGCCTCCACCACCTCGGAGGGCCGGGCTCGTTTGAGCAGGAAGCCGGAGGCGCCGGCCCGCAGCGCCTCGTAGACGTACTCGTCGTTGGCGAACGTGGTGACGACCAGCACCCGGGGCGGGTCGGCGGAGGTGGCCAGCAGGTGTCGGGTGGCCTGGATGCCGTCGATGCCAGGCATCCGCACGTCCATCAGCACCACGTCGGGCCGGTGCCGGGCCACCAACGGCGGCACCTCGGCGCCGTCGGCAGCTTCGGCGAGGACGCGCAGGTCGGGTTGGGCGTCGATGATGGCCCGCAGCCCGATCCGGATCAGTTCGTCGTCGTCGACGATGAGCACGCCGGTGGTCATCGGGGCTCCTCGTAGGGCAGGCGGGCCCGGATCAGCCACCGGTCGCCATCCGGTCCCACGGTGATCCGGCCGCCGAGCAGCAGCACCCGCTCCCGCATGCCGTCCAGACCGCGACCGCCGTGGCCCAGCGGGGTCCGACCGGGTCGGCTCATCGCGTTGACCAGCTCCAACTCCAGTGCTTCCGGGTGCAGGTCCAGCCGCAGCGTCACCGGCCCGTCGCCGTAGCGGGCGGCGTTGGTCAGTCCCTCCTGGACGATGCGGTAACCCTCCCGGGAGACGGCCGCAGGGACTCGCGCCGCGTTGCCGACCCGATGCGCGTGCACCGCCAGCCCGGCAGCGCGGGCGTCGGTGACCAACCGGTCCAGGTCGGCGAGGGTACGCTGCGGCGCCACCACCGGGCGTTCGTTGCCGGTCTCCCGGAGCAGCCCGAGCACGTGGTCCAGCTCGTCCATGGCCGTCCGTCCGGTCTCCTCGATGGCGGTGAGCGCCCGTCGGACGAACTCCGGGTCGGTGTGCAGGACCTCGCGGGCGGCTCCGGCCTGGAGGGTGACGACGGTCAACGCGTGGCCGATGGAGTCGTGCAGCTCCCGGGCCAGCCGGTTGCGTTCAGCGAGTTGGAGGGCCTCCCTCTCCAGGGCGGCGATCCGCTCCGCCGGGGCCGGCCCGAGCAGCACCGGCGCCATCGAGCCGGCGAGCGCGCCGAGCCCGGCGACCGCGTAGCCGAGGCCGACCAGCAGGACCACCCCGCTCACTGTCAGCCAGCCGCCGTCGCGCCCGTCCAGCGGCCCGAACCGTTCGCGGCTGATCAGTTCGGTGCCGATGCCGAACTGCTGGGCGATGAAGGCGAGAGCCATCGGCAGGGCACTGAACAGCGCGATCATCACCAGTGCGCCGACGACGAGGTGGGTGGCGATCCAGAGCGCGCTGCGCAGCCGGGTCTCCCGGTCGACCCGGTGCCCGGGCACCGGTTCGGGAAGGTCCACGCCGAGCAGAGCCCGTACGGCGGCGATCTCCAGTGCCCGACTGCCGTCCAGCAGCAACGGCGCCCCGGCGATCAGCGCCGCGATCACCAGCAGGGCGTAGACCAGTGGTCGGGGGATCGCCGAGTCGGCGAACAGTTGGGCGAAGGTCACCGCGAGCACCCCGTACGGCAGTGCCAGCACTCCGCCGAGCAGCAGGAAGACGCCGCGTCGCCAGGTCGTGCCGGCGACCAGCGGGGTCAGCGCCGCTCGGACTGTCACCTCGTCATTCTGCTGCCGAGGTGGGCCTGGGCGACTCCCCCGTGCCGGGGAGATCTCAGCGGTGGTCGGCGACGTACTGCTGCGGGTCCTTGTCGCGGAACGGCAGGTTGCGGCCGTTCTTGTGCTCGCCGTAGAAGGTGAGCCAGCGTTGCCCCAGCTCTGCGCGGAGTTCGAAGCTGGCGTGCCGGCGGAAGTCGGGCAGCGCCTCGTCCTCCTCCTCGGCGAGGTGCTCGCTGTTCTCCCGGCGGGCCGTGCCGACCGCCGCCCACCACTCGTCCGAGCCGACCGGGTGCAGCTTCGCCTCGGCGATGGCGTCCCGGATCTTGTTGTGGTCGCCGATCGCGTCGGCGGTCTCGTCCTCGCCGTCGTCGCCGTGTTTGACCAGGTGCGGGTAGAGGATCGCCTCCTCCGCCTCGGCGTGGATGTCCAGGTGCAGGGCGAGGGCGTCCCAGACGGCGAGCATCTCCTGCTCGTCGCGGGCGTCGTCGAGGCGGGCGAAGCCACGCCGGAAGGCGGCGTGGTCGTCCAGGATCAGTGCGGTGATGTCGTCCACTGTGCTCACTTTCCCGTTGGGCTGGCGAACCGGGCACGCACCATCGCCGGCATCGCGGCGAGGCCGGTGACGGGGCGGAAGCGTTTCGCGGCCTCGACCAGTGCGGCGTACTCGTCGTCGGCGAGGTCGATGTCCGCGGCGGCGGCGTTGCGTTCCATCTGCTCCACCCCGGACGCCCCGGGAATGGCGAGCACGTTCGGATGGCGCAGCAGGTAGGCCAGCGCGATCTGACTGGGGGTGGCCTCGTGCGCGTCGGCCACCTGGCGCAGGGTGTCGATCAGGACCGCGCCGCGTTCCAGGTTCTCCGGCAGGAAGTACGGGTTGGCCCGCCGGACCGCGCCGCTCGGCGGGTTCTTCGCGTCGTATCGGCCGGAGAGGAAGCCCTGCGCCAGCGGGCTGTACGCGATGACCACCCGGCCGGCCTCCCGCGCGTACGGCAGCAGGTCCTGCTCGGGCGCGCGGTCCAGCATGCTGTAGCGGACCTGGTTGCTGAGCACCCGCCGGCCGAGCGCCGCCTCGGCGACCTGCCAGCGGCGCAGCCCGTAGTTGCTCACCCCGACCTCGCCGACCAGCCCGACGTCCTGCAGGACGCGCATGCCGCGCATGGTGGTGTGGTCGGCGACGAGCGGGTTGGGCGAGTGCACCTGGTAGAGGTCGATGCTGGTGACGCCGAGCCGGGCCGCCGAGGCGACAGCCCGTTGCTGTACCACGGCGGCCACCGGCAGCACGGGCAGGATCTTGGACGCGATCACCATCTTGGGCCGGTCGTCGCCGAGGGCCGCGCCGAGGATGCGTTCGCTGCGCCCGAAGCCGTAGATCTCCGCGCTGTCGAAGACCGTCACGCCCAGTTCCACGGCCCGCCGGACGATCTGCGCCGCCTGCTGCTCAAACTCCCGGCCGTAGCCCCATTCGCGGGAACCGAACTGCCAGGTGCCCAGCCCGATCTTGGACAGCGGTTTGGGAGTGTCGAGCGCAATGAAACGCATGGCGTCGAAACTACCCCGATGTCCTGGTTCGCACGCGCTATCTCCGCCAGCACCTGCCGGAGCTAGGCTCATGATCGTGACCTACCTCGCCGCGGATGACCGCTACGACTCCATGACCTACCGGCGCAGCGGGCGTAGTGGCCTGCGTCTGCCCGCCGTGTCCCTCGGGCTCTGGCACAACTTCGGCCCGGACCGCCCGTTCGAACGGCAGCGCGACATCGTCCGACGCGCCTTCGACCTGGGTGTGACCCACTTCGACCTGGCCAACAACTACGGCCCACCGCCCGGCTCGGCCGAGGAGAACTTCGGCCGGATGCTCGCCACCGACCTGAGGGCGTACCGGGACGAGCTGGTCATCTCCAGCAAGGCCGGATACCTCATGTGGCCCGGCCCGTACGGCGAGTGGGGTTCGCGCAAGAACCTGATCTCGTCGTTGGACCAGTCGCTGGGCCGTATGGGGTTGGACTACGTCGACATCTTCTACTCGCACCGGTTCGACCCGGACACCCCACTGGAGGAGACGATGGGCGCGCTCGACGCCATCGTCCGCTCCGGCAAGGCGCTCTACGTCGGCATCTCGAACTACAACTCCGAGCAGACCACGCGGGCCGCCGCGATCCTGCGTGACCTGGGTACGCCGCTGCTGATCAACCAGCCGTCGTACTCGATGCTCAACCGTTGGACCGAGTCCGACGGCCTGCTCGACACGCTGGAGCAGGTCGGCGCGGGGTGCATCGCGTACAGCCCGCTGGCCCAGGGCCTCCTGACCGACCGCTACCTGGGTGGCATCCCGGCCGACTCGCGGGTGCGCACCAGCGTCTTCCTCAACGAGAGCGACCTGAGCGACGAGAAGATGGCCACCATCCGGGGCCTCGGCGCGGTCGCCGACCGGCGCGGCCAGTCCCTCGCGCAGCTCGCGCTCGCCTGGGCGCTGCGCGACCCGCGGATGACCAGCCTGATCATCGGTGCGAGCAGCGTCGAGCAGTTGGAGACGAACATCGCCGCGCTCGACAACCTCGACTTCACCGCCGACGAGTTGGCCGAGATCGAGCAGCACCTGGGCTGAGCACCGCCGGGTTCCGGGCGGCTCGGATCACCAGATCCGACGCCGCCCGGCCCGGTGGTTACGGACCTCGCACTGGCGACCCACGGGCGCGGCGGCACCGCGACGCCGCCGACTCGCGCCGATCAGCAGCAGCAGGACCAGCACGACTGCGGCACCGGCCAGCACCGGCCACCGGCCACCGAGGTCGGTCACCGACGCCACCGGCACGCCCGGGTCGGCCGCCGCCGCCACCGCCGAGCCGCTGGCCGCCGGCTCACTCTCAGCGGTACGCGGAGCGGCCGCCGCGCTCTTCGTCGCGGCGGCCTTCGTCGCGGTGGCCTTGGCACCACGGAACACCACGTCGGAGCAGGAGTAGTAGGTGTCCTGGGTGTTGGAGTTCTGCCAGATCGTGTAGATCAGGTGCCGGCCCGTACGACCCGCCGGCAGTCGGCCCGCCAACTGGTACGCCCCGGCCCGCACCGGCGGGTCGGTCAGCGTCAGAAACGGGCGCGCTTCCAGGTCCGCCCAGTTCAGCGGGGATTTGGGGTCGTAGTCGGGTGTGGTGACGTAGAGCCGGAAGGTGCCCCGGTGCTCGATGGTGGTCCGGTACCGGAAGGTGAACTTCGCGCCGGTGGTCAACTCGGTGCTCGGCCAGTCGGTGCGGGGCAGGTCCAGCCCTCGGTACGCGGACAGCCCACCGCTGCACAACTCACCGTCCGGGATCCGTTCCCGGTCCCGGCCGTTGATGGCGGCAACGCGTACGTTGTCCCATTCGCGCACCGCCGCACCCGCCTTCACGGCCGCCCGACAGGCGCTGGTGGCCGCGTACCGGCCCTCGGGCCCGCAGGCCGCCGCCCGGCTAGTCCTTCTCCGCGCCGCAGGCGATCACGTGGGT
>NZ_JBSFBM010000387.1:0-5731 GCF_053592955.1 Micromonospora sp. NPDC002411
GACGAGTGGGAGCGGCTGCGCAACCCGTCCGACGTCGCCGAGGTCGCCCAGGCGCACGCGGCGCTGACCGACCGGCCGCCGGCGGTGACCCGCAACGCGCGGGCGTTCCGGGTGCTGGTGCGCAACGCGTTGTTCCGCCGGGTGGAGCTGGCCGCCCTGCGCCGCTGGGACCTGCTCGCCGAGTTGGACGCCGAGGACGGCTGGGACTACGACGCGTGGTCCGACGCGCTGGGGCCGTACTTCGAGGCGTACGACTCGATCGGGGTCGGGCCGAACGCCCGCGGGCCGGCGTTGCTGATGATCGAGCAGGGTCGGGAGCGGTGGACCGTGCGGCAGATCTTCGACGACCCGGACGGCGACCACGACTGGGGCATCAGCGCCGAGGTCGACCTGGCCGCCTCGGACGAGGTCGGCGCGGCGGTCGTCCGGGTCACCGACGTCGGCCAACTCTGAGGTGTCTGCCCCCGACGGACCGTCGGGGGCGGACCGACCCGGGACGTAGCGTCGGGCGACGGCCGGCCTACGTCCGGGGTGGCGCCGTCGAGGCACGGACGACGACCTCGGTCGGCAGGATCAGGGCCTGACGGGTGGACGCCGGCCGCAGGAGCATGCGGACCGCCTCCGCGCCCTTGCGGTCGTGCGGTTGCCGCACGGTGGTCAGGGCCGGGTCGGCCGCAGACGCCGCCGGCACGTCGTCGAAGCCGACGACGGAGAGGTCGCCGGGAACGTCGATGCCCCGACGGGTGGCTTCGGCGATGACGCCGAGCGCCAGCCGGTCACTCATCGCCAGGATCGCCGTGGGCGGCTCGGCGTGGTCGAGCAGGGGCACTGCGGCGGCGGCCCCGTCGGCCTCCTCGACCCCGCGCGCCGCCACGACGACGATCCGGCCGCCGCCGTCGTCGAGCGCGGGGCCGAGCGCGTCCCGGTAGCCGTCCAGTCGGGCCCGGTTGGCGACGTACCCGGTGGGCGCGTCGAGCCCGGCGGGCACCACAGTCGTCTCCGAGTCGCGGGCCAGCGCGAAGCTGATCACGCCGATCCGGCGGTGGCCGAGGGCGACCAGGTGGGCCGCCGCCGCGCGGGCTGCAGCCCGGTCGTCGATGCCGACGTACGGCTCCCCCGGCGTCACGGGGGCGTCGAGCCCGACGACCGGCAGCCGTCGGGCCCGCAGCAACTCCCGTCGCTCGGGCTCCAGCGGGTCGCAGAAGGCGACGAACCCGTCCACGAGCGCGGTGGGGACGACGTCCGGCAGGCCCGGCTCGGCGCGGGGCACCAGCACCAGTGACGAGCCGTGCTCGCCGCAGACCCGGGCGACGCCGGCCATGGTCAGGCGGGCGGCGGGGTCCTCGAAGAGGTACTGGAGGGGCTCGTGGATGATCAGCCCGATCGCGCCGGTCCGTCCTCGGCGGAACGTGTTGGCGATCGGGTCGGGGCCGGGGTAGCCGAGGTCCCGTGCCGCGGTCAGGATCCGGTCGCGCAGCTCGCGGCTGAGCTGGTCGGGCCGGTTGAAGGCGTTGCTCACCGTGGCCTGACTGACTCCGAGCGCTCGCGCGACGTCTCGCATCCGTGGGGGTTGGTCGCTGGGCACTGGAGAACCTCCCTGCGTTGTGCCGGTCCTCTGATACGTATAAGTTAGCCACATGAGCGTCGATGTCGCGGACGGCCTGGACGGCCGCACCAGCAGCGACTGGCGCGTGCCGGCGGTCGCTTTCGCGGTCAACGGCGCACTTTACGGCAGCCTGCTCACCCGCTTTCCCGAGATCGCGGACCGGGTGTCCGCCAGCGAGACCCAGTTCGGTGTGGTGCTCTTCGCGGCGGCGATCGGTGGGCTGCTCGGTTCGCTGGTCGCCCCCCTGCTCGCCCGCGCCGTCGGCGAACGGTCGGCCACGCTGCTCGCCGGGGCGGGTTACGCGCTGCTGGCCGTCGGTGTGGCGTGGGCGCCGCAGTTGATCCTGTTGGGCGGTGCGCTGCTGCTGCTGGGCATCCTCGACGGCGCGCACGACGTGGTGATGAACGCCTTCGCGGTCCGGGTGCAGCAGCACCGCGCCACGACCCTGATGGGCCGCATGCACGCCACCTGGTCGCTCTCACTGGCCGGTGCGGGCGTGCTCGGCACGGTCGCCGCCGGGCTCCGGGTGCCGGTGGCCCTGCACGTCGGCATCGCCGCCACGGTGGCGCTGGTCGCCCAGCTCGCAATCGCCCTCGGCCGCAAGGGGATGGTGGCCGAGGGCCCGCCCGGGCCGACCCCGCCGGTCGACGGCCCGTCCGAGCTGGCCTCGACGGGCGACAGCTCGTCCACGCCAGCCTCGACGGGCGATGGCCCGGCGCGACCGGCGCGTTCCCTTGCTCGCCTGCGGTACGTGCTGCCGGTGCTGGGGCTCGCGGCGGTGGCCGCCAGCTATGTGGAGAGCCCGGGGCAGGAGTGGACCGGTCTCCTGTTGAGCCGCGGGTTCGACGCGACACCGCAGGTGGCAGCCGCGGCGCCGGTGCTCTTCGGCGCCGGCCTGCTGGCCTCCCGCCTGCTGTTGGACGCGGCGGTGTCCCGGGTCGGCCAGGCGAGGGTCGCGGCGATCAGCGGCGCCACCATGATGACGGCTGTGGGTATCGGTCTGGTGTGCACGCTCGTCGGCGCGCCGGTGTGGTGGGCGTTGGCGGCGGTCGCCATGGCGGGCTTCGGGGCCGGGCCGGCCTTCCCCCTGCTCTTCGGCTCGGCCGACCAGCTCAGCGTGCGGCACGGCATTCCCCCGGCCCGAACGGCGTCCATGGTCTCGGCGCTGTCCCGGGTCGGCGCCATCTCGGCGCCGATCGTGGTGGGGCCACTGACCGACGCGTTCGGCATGGTGATGGTCTTCGCGATCATGGCGGTCGGCGCCGCGCTGGTGCTGGGCGCGCTGCCACGGGCGGTCCGGTGACCCGGCCGCCCGCACCACGCGGTCCCCGGGCACGGTGACAGGAGGTTCGACGATGCGGTATGCGCGGCTCGGCTCGACGGGGCTCACCATCTCCCAGCTCTGCCTCGGTGGGATGAGCTTCGGCGAACCACACCGTGGGGCCGACTCGTGGACGCTGCCCGAGTCGGAGAGCCGGAGGGTGATCCGCCACGCGCTCGACGCCGGCATCACCTTCTTCGACACCGCCAACGTCTACTCCGACGGCTCCAGCGAGGAGATCCTCGGCCGCGCCCTCGGCGAGTACGCGCGACGCGACGACGTGGTCATTGCCACGAAGGTCTTCGGCCCGATGGGGCCGGGACCTAACCAGCGGGGGCTGTCGCGCAAGGCGATACTCGCCGAGCTGGACAACAGCCTGCGCCGGCTCCGCACCGACTATGTGGACCTGTACCAGATTCACCGCTGGGATCCGTCCACTCCGATCGAGGAGACGTTGGAGACCCTGCACGACGTCGTACGGGCCGGCAAGGTTCGCTATCTCGGCGCGTCCTCGATGTACGCGTGGCAGTTCGCCACCGCGTTGCAGGTCGCCGAGCAGCACGGCTGGACCCGGTTCGTCAGCATGCAGAACTACCACAACCTGATCTACCGCGAGGAGGAGCGGGAGATGCTCCCCCTCTGCCGGGCCCGGGGGATCGGCACTCTGCCGTGGAGTCCGTTGGCCCGGGGCAAGCTGGCCCGTGACTGGACCACGAGCACCCAGCGTACGGCCGATGACGCCTTCGGGCACAGCCTGTACGCCCGGACCGAGGACTCGGACCGGGCGGTCGCGGCCCGACTCGGTGATGTCGCCCAGGGCCGAGGGACACCTCGGGCGCAGATCGCGCTGGCCTGGCTGCTGCGGCAGCCCGTGGTGAGCGCACCGATCATCGGCGTGACGGACGTGCGGCAGCTCGACGAGGCATTGGGTGCCCTCGACGTCGAGTTGTCGGCGGACGAGGTCGACCAGCTCGAGGAGTGCTACGAACCGCACGCCGTGGTGGCGCTGGACTGATCACCAAGGGCCGCCGCCGAGCATGTCGGTGGCGTGCGCGAACAGGACGCCGGTCAGGCCGCTGCAATGCGGGCTGACACCATTCTTGGCGCTTGCCGCACATCGTCGGCTATAGCCGCGTGAAGTGATCTCGATAGCGTTACCTGTGTTTCCAGAAAATGACGTCACTGTATCCCTCGAAAGACAGCCCAGGGATCCGTGGGAATTGCACCAACACCGGTGTGACGCGGATCACTGTTTAAAGAGAAAATAGCCGATCGGGCGATGTTTCTGTGACCGAGCGCTTGACGCCTATGGCGCTCTGTGGAAATCTCGTGACAGGAAGATACTCAACAATGTCTATGCCGGGGGTGTCATTAAGTTTCGCACCACGAGGCGCCGATTCGCCTCCATCTGACGTCTGGGCGGGCGCCACGACCGCCAGACAAATCGCACAGAAAAGATGCGACCAACAGAGCTGCGCCATTCACGCAGCCAATTCGGCATGCATTCTGGCGACACTTTTCTACCAACAGAAAAGCGCGTTGAATGCTGCCCGAAATCCGAACATCGGAGAGGTCCGACGACCTTTCCTCACTTCGTTTCGAAGGGCGGAATCTGTTGACTGCCAGCATGACGTATCTCGACGCGCTACCACCGGACCGGCACCCGAATCTGGTGGACGATGAATTCGAACTGCCGTATCGACTCTCCCGCCTCGCGCAGTTGTCCAACGACGTACGGGCACATCTGCTCAAGATGATCCACCTCGCCGGCTCCGGCCACGTGGGATCGTCACTCTCCTGCGCGGACCTGGTCAGCGTGCTCAAGTTCGACCAGATGGACACCGCCGGCAACGACGTCTTCGTCCTCTCCAAGGGCCACGCCGCACCGACCTGGTACGCCGCCCTGATGGTCGCCGGTGACCTCGACACCGCCGAGATCGGCACGCTGCGCCGGATCGACAGCCGACTCCAGGGACACCCCGACCGCACCCGGCTGGATCTCGTGGCGGTGAGCACCGGCGCGCTCGGCCAGGGCCTGTCGGTCGGCATCGGGCGCGCCCAGGCGCGACGCCTGCGGGGCGACAACTCCAACGTGTACTGCCTCGTCGGTGACGGCGAGTTGCAGGAGGGGCAGATGTGGGAGGCCATCATGTACGCCGGGGCCCGGGGCCTGGGCAACGTGGTGCTACTCGTCGACTACAACCGCAGCCAGAACGACGGCACGCTCGAAGAGATCATGCCGCTGCACCCCCTCCCGGAGAAGCTGCGGTCGTTCCACTGGCACGTCCAGGAGGTCAACGGCCACTCCCACCTGGCGATCCGGGACGCCGTCGCCAACGCGCGGGACAACTGGATGCAGCCGTCCGTGATCATCGCGCACACCCGCAAGGGCTACCTCGGCCCCGGACAGATCCTGCTCAACGGCTCACACAGCGGCACCATGACCCCGGAGGTGTACGAGGACGCCATCGGCTACCTGGGGCGGGTGAGCGTGTGAAGGCGACGCGCGACTGGTTCGGGGACGCGTTGGTGGACGTCGCCGCGGACCACGAGAACGTCCTGGTCGTCAACTGCGACCTCGCCTCGGCGACCAAGACCACCCAGTTCAAGAAGGCCTTCCCCGACCGGTTCTTCGAGATCGGCATCGCCGAGGCCAACGGCATCGGCGTCGCGGCGGGCCTGGCCCAGGAGGGGTACCGACCCTTCGTCGCCAGCTTCGGTCACTTCCTGACCGGCAAGTTCCTGGAGATCTTCCAGTCGGTGGGTCTCAACAACGCCGGTGTCGTGCTGGTGGGCACGCACGC
>NZ_JBSFBM010000388.1:0-5716 GCF_053592955.1 Micromonospora sp. NPDC002411
GATGTCGGCGGTACGACACCCGCTGATCGGGCCTCAGACGGGAGAAACATATGCGTACCCAGAAACAAGCCCGCGCTGTCGTACTCGTGCTGGGTCTCGTCGTGGTCGCGGCGGTGGTCGCCCCGGCGAGCCCGGCGTCCGCCGCGGTCCCCGGCCTGGTGCGGGTCGCCGCGACAAGCGTCAGCGACTCGGCGGACTTCCACAGCGCCACGGCGACCTGCCCGGCGGGAAAGGTGCTCACCGGCACCGGCTACGAACTGAACGGCGTCACCGGCGAAGGTGTCGTCGACGACCTGCGCCCCAACGGTGGCCCGGCCACCGCCCCGACAGCAGTCACCGTCGGCGCGTACGAGACGGAGGCGTTCGCCGGGAACTGGTCCGTCACGGCGTACGCGATCTGCGCCAACCCGGTGCCCGGCCTGGTGCGGGTGTCCACCGTCGGCGCCAGCAACTCGACCGACTACCACTCGACCACGGCGACCTGCCCGGCCGGCAAGGTGCTGACCGGCACGGGCTACGAACTGAACGGCGTCACAGGTGAAGGCGTTGTCGACGACTTCCGCCCCAACGGTGGCGTCGCCGCGGCGCCGACCGCCGTCACCGTCGGCGCGTACGAGTCGGACGCGACGACCCTCAACTGGTCGGTGACCGCGTACGCCATCTGCGCGAACCCGCTCCTCGGCCTGGTGCGGGCGTCCACGGTGGGAGCCAGCAACTCCCTCGACTTCCGCAGCGTCACGGCGACCTGCCCGGTCGGGAAGGTGCTGACCGGTGCCGGCTACGAGCTGAACGGGGTGACCGGCGAGGGCATCGTGGACGACTTCCGCCCCAACGGCGGCCCCGCCACCGCGCCGACATCCGTCGCATCCGGCGCGTACGAGGAGGACGCGTTCGCCGGGAACTGGTCCGACACGGCGTACGCCATCTGCGCCACGGCATAGCAACGCGCGGTACGTGTGGCCGTCCCGCGACCGCGCGGGGCGGCCACACCGTTGAAGGTACTAATCCTGGGCACGAACGGACGCACCGGTCGGCGGTCGCGTCGGGCCTGGTATGTGTGCGGACGGGAGTGGGAGGATGCCAGCCTTCCGGGCGTACGAGGGGAATTCGGCCCCGGTGCAGGGGAGCCGATGCTGCGTCTCTCGTAGGGCGTCGATGATTGCGCCGGCGTTGACCTCGGTGAGCCTGCCGGACCGGCATCTCTCTGCCAACAACCAGATCGTGCCGTGCACCTCAAGGCCGTATCGGCGACCGACCTTGGTTGCCGTGCGATCGTCGGTGATGGCCGTCCCCTGGTGAATTTCCGCCGCCGCGAACACGGAGGCCTCGCCCAGGTCCCGTCTGCCAGCGCCAATCCGACGAACCCAGGCTGCGAAGCAATTGAGTTCGGTGATCGTGTCGAGCGCGATGACGTCGACCCAGTCAAGTTCCAGTGCTGCGGTCAGCGCGCGCTCCCGCTCGGAGTTCGTGCGAAGCTCGTCCAGCACCACAGCCGTTGTCGCCACGCGCTGTCCCGCAACCAGGTCGGCCAGCACATCGAGCCGGTCAGCCAGGGCGAAGTGGTGAAGCACTGTCGTGTCGAAGACGAGAAGCGAGTCGTGGGGTGTGGCAGTCACGGTGCGAGATCTGTCTCGTCGCGTGGTGGTAGGTCCTCCAGGCTGATCTGGCCATGGAGCAGTTCGACCGCGCGGGCATCCGATACGAGGTAGCGGCGCCATGACTCCATGACTGCGTGCGAATAACCCGGCGGTACGCGAATCGCGTCCAGGTCGGGTTGCGGCGCCCAGCCAACCGCATCCATGATCTCCGCCCGGGTTGGCGTGGTTCGGCACCAGCGGGCCGACGACACGTCGAGCCAGCCAGCACGCTCCGCCTGGCGTACCGCAAGTGACCACGACGTGCGGTAGCGCGCCGTGAGCCTGATCAGATCTTCCCGAGAAGCCGGGCGGCCGATGACGTCGCCGAATGCGGCGACCGGGAGGAGCAACTCAGCGGCAAAGGCGTTGATCAGGCTTTCCCGATCCGCGCGGGACACGTGTACCGCCAGATCGCTGGAATATTCGTCGCCCAGCACCATGTGGCCCAATTCGTGGGCGGCGGTGGCTCGCCGCCGGCCGGGGTCTCCCTCGACACTGACGACTGACACCGCCAGGTCGCCGTCCACCATCGATGCGCCTTCGCCCGGAAGGTCGCTGATCAGGACGTACTGGCCGCTGCGCTCACAGAACTCCATCAGGGTGTCGATCGGCTCGGTGCCGATGCCCCGCCCGTCGCGCAACCAGCGCGCGGCAGCGCGGGCGTCATCGTCGGAGGTGACAGCGCCTTGGTAGCGGACAGGAGAAATGAGAGTGAGCGTGCCGATGTCCAGGAGTTGGCGAACGTCCCTGAGCCATGAGGCAAGCGCGATCTCCAGGCGTTGAGAACGTCTTGCCGCGTCTGTGTCGGTGTCCTCGGCGATGACCTCCGCGCGGTGCGAGATCACCGCTGGTCGGCGGTGCAGCAGATGATCGATGGGTACGTCGAGCGCGGTCGCGAGCCGGACCAGTTCCAGCGCATCCACGCGTCGAACACCCGACTCGATCTTTGCGATCATTGTGCGATCGAGGCCGAGTTGCGCCCCCAGCTCGGCCTGAGAAAGTCCAGCCCCCAGCCGCGTCTGGCGTACCTGCTCGCCGACTGTCATCCAGTCGCCGGTTTCGGTCATGGTGCGATAATCGCACGCCCTCCTGCCGTACGTCTCGACCAGTGCGAAGCAACTTGCTGCGAATCGGATATCCGTTGGTGCTAGACCTCAGCAGGGGCCCCTCCTCTGCCCTCATCCGTGTCAAGGCCTACGGCTTCTGCAAGTTCTCTCGCCGACATCCGCTGCTCGGCGACAGCCCGGCCCCATTGATCAAACCGCACACCCTCAGCTTCCAGCGTCGCCCGAGGGTCGTCGGTGCGTTCTGGGTCGGTCCACCGGAAGTCCGGCGACACTTGGCCGTGCAGCTTGAGCACGCGGTGCGCGTTGGCTATCCGAACGCTTCCCAGTCGGGTTCCAACAGCCACCTGGTGGGAGCCGATGACTTCTGCCACATCCGAATAGCTGGTCCATCGCCCCGCCGGGATCGACGCCAGGACCTGATTCATCAACTGCCAGCGCGGGTTTGGTGGCGGGATGTTGGCCGACTCGTCTGGACCAGGCCAGATGTTGACGATGCGGTCCGCCAAAGCCCTGCCGCGGGCAAAGATCTCCTCGCGCCCCCAGCGGCTCTCGGCAGCGATTCGTCGGTTCATCTCGAGACCGCTGTTCTCCAAGATCTTCTTCTTCGAACTGAAGCCGTCGTTCGAGAGTTTGGCGTTGTACGCGGTGAGTGTCAGGTTTCCCAGCGTGTGGACGAGCGAGGTGTGTAGTTCCTCGACGCTTTCGTGGTCTCCCATGTCGGCGCGGAGCATGTCCCACCACTCGTCCGTCGGCGACTGAGGGAGGACATGCTCCACGGAGAGCTTGGCCTGGCTGAAGTCGATCGGTTCCCCGTGTCGGTGATCCTCCTCCAGGCAGCGGAGGATGTAGGTGCGTTGGTGTCCGCGCCCGTACCAGTAAAAGCTGTTCGCCAGCACGGCGTCGCGGATGTGTTGGTCCGTAGGGAAGCGCTTTCGAGGGCTGGACAGGACTCTGGTGATCGACTTGGCCGAGGGAGTCTCGTCGCCAAGTTCTTTCACCAGGGACATGAGCAGTCGGTTGTTGTTGTTGCTGGAGATGCCGGCGATCGTACGACGGACCAGGTAACTCTCGACGGTACGCAGAGCGGCAGCGGCTTCACCGCTGGTCAGCGCACCGGCTTCGTGTGCCAGCAGCACATGGAGTGCGATTGGGTGAACAACGCTAACGCCCCATCGATCGAGGCGAGCCAGGGCTCGGCGAACTTTTCCATCAGGCTCGAGACGAGGGTCAAGGATCCGCTGGAAGAGGCGGGCCTTGCGATGTAGCGCCACGATCCACTGTTCCAGCGCTGCCTCATCCGGAAGTAGCCGCAATCGCTCCTGCTGAGCCTGGTAGATGGACTCCTGGGTGGCCCGATCGTCCCCGCGCAGCACCAGGTCCAGCCAGACAAGTTCCTCGAGTTCGCGGTCGGTGAGGAGTTCCTGTAGGGGCAGCCACTGCAACTCGTATACCCGATCCCCCTGAGTGGGAAGCCGCATGAAGAGATAGTTGCGCAGCAAGTCCGCCTGCGTGAGGGGCTGTCCGGTGTAGTTCAAGGACTCGAAGATCCGGTGCACGTTGTCATCGGCGTGGGCCGCAATCTCCACGATGGTCAGCTGACCGGCGATGGCGGTCTCGATGCGGGTGATGTCTTGGTCGTCATCTGGGTCGTCTGCTTCTACAAGCGCGGCTCGGAAGAAGTGATACGCGTTGCCGATGCGATCCTCGCCGCCTGCGTCTGGGGTCCGCTCCAGAAGTGCTACCCATGCCGCTCGATCTGCCTTCGTTGGCAGGAGTGTGTATCGCTCTGACCCAGAGGCGTACTTGTTGAACAGGTAGAGGTCATCGATTTTCTGGGCCAGTCGATCGTCGGTACCCCGAACGTGGTCACGGATTGCGCAGAGCAAGATGCTCAACGTCGTCAGCCGCTGCTGCCCATCGACGACCAACCAGCTCTGCACGCCTCCGGGAGTATTCAATGGACTGGGGGCGAGGACGAGCGATCCGAGGAAGTGGGAGGTAGAGCCTCCCCGAGCGACCCGCGTCAAGTCTGACCAAAGGCGAGTCAGGTCCTCCCTCTTCCAGCTGTAGCGCCGTTGGTAGAGCGGCACCACATACTGGAGTTCCCCTTGCAGCAGGCTCCGCACGGTCGTTTCGTTCGCCTTCAACGGACCTCTCCCCGGCATGCAGTTCGGACGGTTGATGGAGTGGCACTGGCCTTGGCCATCTGACCATGCTTCCCGTCCGCTGCAGATCCTCGCCATCCTCTGATCGGCGCGAAGACCACGAGCTGATGAGCCGCACCGATGATCTGCGGATGGCGGATTCAGCAACCTCAGCACCGGCGACTTCCGCGCTTGATACCGCGATATGCCGTCAGCGGGCGGTCAGTGAAGAGCCTCGGTCATAGCGTCCCGATGGAGGGCGCCATACGAGGGGAGCTGACAATGCGCGGACCAACGAACGTCGAGCAGCATCCGGTGAACGTGAAGGTCGACCGGTGGCGGGCGGGGCTGCCACCGGACGCCTGGCCGGACATGCTCCCGGCGAGCGGCGAGATGTGGCGGCGGGACGTCTTCGCTGTCGCCGACGCCTACCGAGCCGGCGACGCGAGTCCACGGCAACTGCTGACCGCCGTGCTGGTCTGGGCTTACGGACCCATCGGGTACGGCCCGTGGCGTGCCACCAGGTCCCTCGACGCTGATCCGGACGGCACACGCCTGGCGTACGCGCTGGAGGAGATGTCGGCACCCGACGAGGCCCGGCTGCGGTCGGCGTACCGCCGTTTTCTTGACCCCGACCAGGCGCGGCTGCCGTGGTTGGGGCCGGGCCTGTTCACGAAGGTCCTCTACTTCGCCGGCTACCGGCGTGGGGTGGGTGGCGTGCAGCCTCTGATTCTCGACCGTGTCGTGGCCGGCCTGCTCCCCGCCGAGGCGGGTGTCGGCCGGCGCAACGGCTGGTCGTCCGAGGAGTGGCTGGCCTACCTGCGGTGGGTGGCGGAGCAGGCCCAGGTCAGGGGCATCGAGCCGGAGG
>NZ_JBSFBM010000389.1:0-5669 GCF_053592955.1 Micromonospora sp. NPDC002411
GTGCACGTCCCCGCGCTGTCCCAGCTCGTCGCCGCCGAGGCCGACCAGCTCGGCGGGTACCGGATCGCCGAGCTGACCGCCGCGTGCGCCGCCCTCGGCGTCAGTGACCACCGCTTCCTCGGCGGCGCCGGCCGCTACCGCGACTCGGGGATGATGGGGCTCGCGACCAACGAGCACCCCCGCGCCTTCTGGCAGGCCGACCTCGACGAGGCCGCGGGGCACCTGGTCGAGATCATGCGGGAGGTACGCCCGCAGGTGCTCGTCACGTACGACCCGAACGGCTTCTACGGCCACCCCGACCACATCCAGGCGCACCGGGTGGCGATGCGCGCCGTCGAGTTGGCCGCCGCCGAGGGCTGCGCCCCGCTCAAGGTCTACTGGACGGCGATGCCGCTCAGCGTGCTGGAGGCCGGGATGACGCAGTTCGCGGAATCCTCCGACAACCCGTTCGGCGGCATCGAGGACATCGCCGACCTGCCCTTCGGCACCCCGGACGCCGAGATCGCCGCCCAGATCGACGGCACCGACCAGCACCTGGCCAAGGAAGCCGCGATGCGGGCGCACGCCACCCAGATTCCGGCCAACTCCTGGCTCTACTCGATCGCCGGCAACTTCGGTGGCGAGTTCATGGGCGTGGAGTACTTCACCCTCGCCGTGGGCGAGAAGGGCCCGGGCGCCGGGCCGTACGGCTGGGAGGACGACCTCTTCGCCGGGCTGCCCGAGGAGACCGCCCCGGACCGGTCTCCGGTCGCGGCGGCCGGTCTCCGGTGACCTCGCCCGCCGCGTCGATGACGGTCGTGGACGACCAGACCGCCCCGCCTCCGGCGGGGCCGCCGCCGCGCCTGCTGGACATCGGCGTGCGGGTGGCCGGCGCGATCATCGTGGTGGTCGCCGGGGTGCTGACCGGGGTGCTGGAGTTGCTGCTCGCCACGGTCCGCGTCGGTGGTTACCTGATCGGCGTCTCGGCACTCATCGCCGTCGGCGCCAACATCGTGCTGAGCTGGTTCGCGTACGAAGCGGTCGGCCGCAGGTGGGCGGTGGCGTTGCCGGCGGTGCCCTGGTTCGCGCTGATGGCCGTGGCCGCTGTCCGGACCAGCGAGGGCGACCTGCTGCTGGCCGGAGACAACTGGGTCGGCCTGGCCATGATCGTGGCCGGCGCGATGACCTTCGCGGTGATGGGCTTCCGGCAGATCCTCGCCCCGACACACACGCTCGGCGGCTGATGACGTCACCCAGGTAGGAGTGGTAGATATTCCTGCCAGAGATGGGGGCCCCGCGACGGGGCGTACGGCGGGAGGTCCGGCGATGGACAAGCGGTGGCGTGACATCGGGGTGCTCGTTGCGGCCCTGTTCGCGGTGAACGTGATCGCCCGGCTGATCATCCGGTTCGGCTTCGAGGGCGACGACACCGCCGCCGACCGGGTGTCGTTGGCGATGTTCGCGGTGATCGGGCTGATCCTGGCGGTGGTCGCCTTCCGCTGGGGTGGTCGTCGGCCGCTGGCGGGCTGGGCCGCCGACATGGCCCTCGTGGTGCCGGTGGCGATGGTGTTGACCGTGCTGGTCGGGCCCCTGCTGATCGGTCACAACCCCTTCGCTGGCGGCGCGCCGACGTTCTTCGCCCAGATCTGGCTCTACCTGCTCGCCACCGGCGCAGGGTTGCTGGTCGGCTACCTGGTGCTCACCGCGCTCGGGCGCGACTACCGCTCGCAGCAGCTCAAGCGGTACGCCGAGGTGAAGGCCGCCAAGCCCCGCCGGGTCGTCCGCCGCTGACCCGGCAGCGTCGCCCTCGGCCCGCGTGCTCCCGGCCGGCGTGCCTCGGCCGGCGTGCTGGCGGTGATCGACTCGGGTTTCAGGAAGTCGCGGGGTCAGGCCGCATCGGATGGCCCGGTTTCCTTGAACGCGAGTGGATCACCGCCGAGAGCGGGTGCCGGGCGCGGCCGGGCGGGCCGAGGCCGAGCAGTCGGGGTCAGTGCGCGGCGACCGGGGTCAGTGCGGGGCGACCCGGGTCAGGTAGGTGTGGTGGGTGGTGAAGCCGAGCTGCCGGTAGAGCGTGACCGCCGCCGTGTTGTGCTGCTCGACCTGGAGGAATGCGTGTGTCGCGCCGGCCGACATGCCCCAGGTGGTCAGCTCGTGGATCACCCGACGGGCCAGGCCCTGTCGGCGTGCCGCCGGCACCACCTCGATCAGGCTGAGGCCCAACCAGCGCCCCTGGCCGGTCACCGTGCCCCGGCCGACAGCCACCAGCGTGTCGCCGACGTACACGTGGGCGAAGCGGACCTGGTCCACGGCGGTGAGCACGTGCCGGGCGGCCTCCGGTAGGCCGCCCTTGCGTCCGGCGGCGACTGCGAGCCAGTCCGCGCTCGGCGCGGTGGCGCACCGTCGGCGACGCCTCCTGCACCGCCGCGGTCCGTTCCGACGCGGACACCGTGGAGAAGGTCATCGAGGAGGTGGCGGCCACCCGGATCACCGAGCGCGGCGCGACCCGCGGTGACGACCGGGTCAGCGAGGCCGCCATGGAGGACCGTAAGCGGGAGGGCTACTTCTGATGACCACCGAGACCATGGCCCCGACCAGCGAGACGCGGTCGATGGACCTGCTGCGGTTCGCCACCGCCGGCAGCGTGGACGACGGGAAGTCGACCCTGATCGGTCGGCTGCTCTACGACACCAAGTCGCTCTTCACCGACCAGTTGGCGGCGGTGGAGGCGGTCAGCGCCGCCCGCGGTGACGAGTACACCAACCTGGCGCTGCTCACCGACGGCCTGCGCGCCGAGCGGGAGCAGGGCATCACCATCGACGTGGCGTACCGCTACTTCGCCACCCCGCGGCGCAAGTTCATCATCGCCGACACCCCTGGGCACATCCAGTACACCCGCAACATGGTGACCGGGGCGTCCACCGCCGACCTGGCGCTGATCCTGGTGGACGCGCGTAAGGGCCTGGTCGAACAGTCCCGCCGGCACGCTTTCCTGTGCTCCCTGCTGCGGGTGCCGCACCTGGTCCTCTGTGTCAACAAGATGGACCTGGTGGACTGGTCGCAGGAGGTCTACGAGCAGATCGCCGACGAGTTCACAGCGTTCGCCGCGAAGCTCGACGTACCGGACCTGACCGTGGTGCCGATCTCCGCACTGCGCGGTGACAACATCGTCGCCCGGTCGGAGAACATGCCGTGGTACGAGGGCCCGTCGCTGCTGCACCACCTGGAGCGGGTGCACATCGCCAGCGACCGCAATCTGGTCGACGTCCGGTTCCCGGTGCAGTACGTGATCCGTCCGCAGTCCACCACGGTGACCGACTACCGCGGCTACGCCGGCCAGGTCGCCTCCGGAGTGCTCAAGCCGGGTGACGAGGTGATGGTGCTGCCGTCCGGCTTCACCAGCCGGATCGCCGCCGTGGAGACCGCCGACGGTCCGGTCGCGGAGGCGTTTCCGCCGATGTCCGTGACGGTACGACTGGCCGACGAGATCGACATCTCCCGGGGTGACCTGATCTGCCGCCCGAACAACGCACCGGCGGTCGCCCAGGACATCGAGGCGATGGTCTGCTGGATGGACGAGACGGCCCCGCTTCGGGTCGGCGGCCGGTACGCGATCAAGCACACCACCCGCTCGGCGCGGGCGATCGTACGTGGGCTGCACTACCGGTTGGACATCAACTCGCTGCACCGCGACGAGTCGGCCGACGAGCTGCGGCTCAACGAGATCGGTCGGGTGCGGCTGCGGACGACGGTGCCGCTGCTGGCCGACGAGTATCGGCGCAACCGCACCACCGGAGGCTTCGTCATCATCGACGAGACCACCAACCGCACGGTGGGCGCCGCGATGATCGTCGAAGCCAGCTGACCACCCCAACCCTGGGGTTCCCGGCCCCCGGCTCGTCCGGTGATCAAGAGGTTTGCGTCAAAATCCGAGCCCGGACTGACGCAAACCTCTTGATCACCTGCAGTGGGTCAGGGGAGGCGGGTGGCACCGGGGGACGGTAGGACCGTCACGGTGCCGGGGGTGGTGAAGCCTCGTTCGGCGTACGCGGCCTTGACGGCGGCGGCGACCTCGTCGGCGCGGTCCGCCTCGACGAGGGCGAGGACACAGCCTCCGAAGCCGCCACCGGTCATCCGGGCACCCAACGCGCCAGCCGCCAACGCCGCCTCGACAGCGGTGTCGATCTCCGGCACGGTGATCTCGAAGTCGTCGCGCATCGAGACGTGTGAGGCCGTGAGCAGCGGTCCGATGTCACGGACCCGGGCGGCGCGGAGCAGCGCCACAGTGTCCAGCACACGCTGGTCCTCGGTCACCACGTGCCGGACCCGTCGCCTGGTCTCGTCGTCGTCGAGTTGTGCCAGCGCGGCGTCGAGCTGGTCGACGCCGACGTCTCGCAGCGCGGCGACGCCGAGGGCGCTCGCCCCGGCCTCGCAGGAGCGGCGGCGGGCAGCGTACTCGCCGTCGGCGTGCCGATGTGGCGCTCGACTGTCGATGACCAGGACCGCCAGCCTGGCGGCGTCCAGGTCGAACGGGATGTGCTCGACCGACTCGTCCCGGCAGTCCAGGAAGAGGGCGTGCCCGGCGCGGCAGCGGATCGCGGCGGACTGGTCCATGATGCCGGTCGGCGCACCGACGTAGACGTTCTCCGCCCGCTGCGCCAACCGGGGCTGCCGCTCCGGGGACAGCTCCAGCCCACCGAGGTCGAGCAGGGCGGCCAGCACTGCAGACTCCAGTGCGGCCGAGGAGGAGAGCCCGGCGCCCAGTGGCACGTCGGAGGCGATCGCCAGCCGGGCGCCCGGCACCTGGTGGCCTGCCTCGCGGAGCGCCCAGACCACCCCGGCGACGTACGCGCCCCAGCCGGTCACCCGACCTGGCTCGGCGACGTCGTCCGCGCCGAAGGTGATGGTCTCGTCGGACAGCTCGGACCAGACGGTCCACTGCTCGCCGTCCTGCCGGTCGGCGGCGACCACCGTCCGCAGCGGCAGGGCGAAGGGCAGCACGAACCCCTCGTTGTAGTCGGTGTGCTCGCCGATCAGGTTGACCCGGCCGGGAGCCGCCCAGCGGCCGGCCGCGTCGCCGCCGTACTGGTTGGTGAAACCCTCGGCGGCCCGTGCGACGACGTCGCCGTTCGGGTTGGTCATGACTGCCCCAGGATGTGCTTGCCGTAGAAGGCCCAGGCGTCGCCGACCATGTCGTGCAGGGTCGGCTTCTGGGGCGTCCAGCCCAGCTCGTCGTGGGCCAGCGCGGAGGAGGCGACCAACTCGGCGGGGTCGCCCTCGCGGCGTGGCGCCACCTCGACCGGCACGGGTCGCCCGGTGACCTCGCGGACCACGTCGACCACCTGGCGGTTGCTGAAGCCGTTGCCGTTGCCGAGGTTGTAGATGCGGTGCTGGCCGGCGGTGGCGGCGTCCAGCGCCAGCAGGTGTGCCCGGGCGAGGTCGGCGACGTGGATGTAGTCGCGGACGCAGGTGCCGTCGACGGTCGGGTAGTCGTCGCCGAAGAGCTGGAGCTTCTCCCGCCGACCGGCGGCGACCTCCAGCGCGATCGGGATCAGGTGCGTTTCCGGGTCGTGGCGTTCACCCAGCGAGACGTCACCGTCGAGGTGCGCGCCGGCGACGTTGAAGTAGCGCAGCGAGACGGCGGCGAGCCCGTGCGCGACGGCCTCGGAGGTGAGCGCCATGTCGGCGGCGAG
>NZ_JBSFBM010000390.1:0-5663 GCF_053592955.1 Micromonospora sp. NPDC002411
ATCAGCGCGGCGGCCGTGTCGGCGAACACCGTGGCCGACGCGGCGTCGTTCACGGTGACCCGGGACCGCCGGCGCGGAAGACCTCCGAGACCGTGCGGAGCACCACCTTGACGTCCAACCACAGCGACCAGTTCTCGATGTAGTAGTTGTCGAACCGGGCCCGGTCGGAGATCGGAGTGTCGCCGCGCAGGCCGCTGACCTGCGCGAGCCCGGTGAGCCCGACAGGAACGCGGTGACGTGACGCGTAGTTCGGGTATTCGGCCGAGAACTTCTCCACGAAGTACGGCCGCTCCGGCCGCGGCCCGACGACGCTCATGTCGCCGCGCAGGATGTTCCACAGCTGGGGCAGCTCGTCCAGCGACGTCCGGCGCATGAACCGGCCGATCGGGCCGACCCGCCGGTCGTTCGCGATGGACCAGTTGGTCTGGGACTCCTGCTCGTTCACGGGACGCATCGAACGGAACTTGATGACCTTGAACGGCTTGCCGTACCGGCCGATCCGCTCCTGGTAGAAGAAGATGCCGCGGCCACCGTCGATGAACGTGGCGATGGTGCAGAGCAGCAGCACCGGGCTCAACAGGATGAGAGCGATCGCCGCGAACAGGATGTCGGACGCCCGCTTGATGGCCCAGCGCGGGCCGGACAGCGTGATGTCGCCGATCTTGACGATCGGGAACGCGCCGATGTGGTCGGGGTAGCCGCTGTGCGAGCGCGAGCCCCACAGGCGGGGCACGGCCCAGAGGTCACAGCGCGAGCTGCGGGGCTGGAGCAGGGTCTCCATCAGGGTCAACTCGTGGCAGTCCGGGTCGGCGATGATCAGGACTTCGCACTCCGACAGCCGGACCAGGTGTTCCAGGTCGGTCAACGTCCCGCTCAACTGGAGCACCCCGTTGTCCTGGCGTGACGGAGCGTCGACACAACCCACGAACCGCAGACCGTACTGCGGGTAGCGGCGCAGCAACCGGGCGAGTTCGACACCGATCGGCCCGCCGCCGACGATGATCGCGTTGTGTTCCGCCCACCGACGCTTGCGGGACAGGACGGTGAACGCCCTGCTGGCCGCCCGCCCGAGGATCACGAGCATCGCCGACAGCGCGACGCCCCGCATGAATCCACCCACGTACGCCACCGAGGCGTGCCGCTCGGCCGCGATGATGGCCACCACCGAGGCAGCGGCCAGCAGTCGCCCACTGAGACTCGGCAACTCGTCGAGGATGCTCACGTGCCGACGCGGCCGGTAGAGACCGCCGACGGCGAAGAGGAACACCGTCAGCACGGCGTTGGCGATGGTCCCGCGCCAGTAGCTCTGGCTCAGTGCCAGCGGAGCGAGCAGCGCCACGACGTCCACCGGTGCGACCATCATCCACGCCCGTAGCCACCGCGTCCGCGACGACGTGCGGGACCTGGCGTACGGCAGGACGGCGGTGGTGCCGAGGCCGGGCACCTCGGGCGCGGCCTCCGGCTCCCGGGACTGCGGAACGGGTGGGGCGCCGCCACCGTAGAGGCGGGCCCCGTCACCCGGCATGTCGAGTTGTCCGCCACCGTACGGGGGCGTGGACGTATGGCTGGTCGCCGGCTGGCCTGACACTTGTGGACCTCCCCGTGAAAGCCCTCGGTCACGCGTCCAGACCAGAAGGGCGACCGAACTCTACGATCGGCCGAGGCGCGCCACCATGGCCGGCAAGACAGATCCCGCTCCTACTTTGCGGCGGACAGGATCTCCGGAACGTTGTCGTTGCGGACCGCTTTGAAGACCTGGGCGGCCTTCTCCTTGTCGACCAGGACCACGCTCTCGGTGCCCATCTGGCCGGTCCCCTTCGTGGGGCAGGTGAGGAACGTCAGGTTGCCGCTGCGCAGGTCGCGCATCTCGGACGCGAGGTCCAGCAGGTTGAGCTTCTTGTCCACGGCGACCGCGTCGGCCGTCGCCTTGACGAACGAGTTGAGTTTGGCCGGGTTGGCCAGGGTGCCGCCGGATGCCGCCTTGTCCAGGATCGCCTTGATGACCTGCTGCTGGTGCCGGATCCGGGCGAAGTCGCCGTCGGCGAAGGCATGGCGCTCGCGTGCGTAGTCGAGCGCGGCCGCCCCGTCCATCTTCTGCTTGCCGGCGTTGAACGTGCGGCTGCCGTTCAGCGCGTAGAGCGTGGTGAAGCCCTTCTCCACCTCGATGTTGATGCCGCCCAGAGCGTCCACGATCTCCTTGAAGCCACCGAAGTCGACGATCGTCACGTGGTCGATGCGCACGCCGGTGAACTTCTCCACCGTCTGCACCATCAACGGAACGCCCCCCCACGCGAACGACGCATTGATCTTCGCGTCGCGACCGCCCCGGCCGGTGGACGACTTCGGCACGCTGACCCAGCTGTCCCGGGGGATCGAGATGAGCTGCGCGCTGGAGCGGTCCTTCGGGAGGTGGGCCAGGATGATCGTGTCGGTGCGGGAGCCGGACTCGCTCTCCGGGTCGCGGGAGTCGCTGCCCAGGATCATGATGTTCATCGCGCCCTTGGCCTCGGCCTGCACCTGCGGCCGGTCGGCCTCCGGCACGCCGTCGAAGGCGTCGACACGTTCGATGCCGGAGTTGATGGAGCGGAAGTACAGCCCACCACCGATCATTCCGATGCCGCCGAGCATCGCGATCACCACGAACGTGATCAGGGCGACCTTCTGCCACCGGGGGCGCTTCTTGCGCGCCTTCTTGGTCGGTTCCGATGGCTCCTGCGCCGCGATGAACTGGGTTTCGGGTTCCGCGTACTCCTGGCGATACTGCATGCCGCGATGCTACTGATTGCGGGTTACGCTCACGTGCCCCCGTCTGGGCCGTACGGTTTCACATCCTGACCAAAAAAACTTTTCGCTCAGACGATCGCCTGAACCTGGTATGAAGCAGCGGTGGACGCTACGCAGCTGCGCCGAGCCATCGCCCGTACCCCACTCGCACCCGTCGCCGCGTTTCCCAAGCGGCTCGCCCGGGTCGCCCGCCACGACGCCAAGGTGCTGCGCATCTCGGCCCGGTGGCTGGTCACCTCCCGGGAGCATCACAACTACACGTACGAGCTGACGAAACTGAGCCGTCACCACCTCGCCTGGTTCGTCAGCGTGGTCTGCGACCGCCCGGTCCAGCAGGTCCGGGGTTGGCTCGACGAGATCGAGTCCGACCAGGCGCTGCGCCACCACATCGAACAGACCACCGCCGGCGCGGCCCGCCGTGGTCTCGCCGACAAGAAGGTCCACTACGCCCGGCGCGTCGGCTGGTACGCGATCGTCCGGGCCACCCGCCCCGCGCACATCGTGGAGACCGGCGTCGACAAGGGGTTGGGCACCTGCGTCCTGGCCTCCGCCCTGCTGCGTAACGCACAGGAGGGGCACCCGGGCCGGGTCACCTCGCTGGACATCAACCCCGAGGCCGGCTACCTCGCCGCCAGCGAGCCCTGGTCGGAGGTCGTCGACCTGGTGATCGGCGACTCGATCGCCTCGATCGGCGCACTGGACCGCCCGGTCGACCTGTTCCTGCACGACAGCGACCACAGCCGTGCCCACGAGAAGCGCGAGTTCGACGCGGTGGAGCCGAAGCTCGCCCCCGGCGCGCTCCTGCTCACCGACAACGTCACCAGCACCAACGTGCTCGCCGAGCACGCCGAACGCACCGGCCGCCGGTTCCTCGCCTACCGGGAGAGCCCCGCCAACCACTGGTACCCGGGCGACGGCATCGGCGTGGCATGGTGACCGGGTGCGGCTGACCTCGATTCACACGTACCCCGTCAAGGGTTGTCACCGGCTCGACCACGACGGCGCGTTCGTGCAGCCGTGGGGCCTGGCCGGCGACCGGCGGTGGATGGTCGTGGACGCCGACGGCGTCGGCGTCACCCAGCGCGACACCACAAGGCTGGTCGGCCTGCGCGCCACCGTGCATGACGGCGGTCTGACACTGCGCGCCGACGGGCAGCCCGACCTCGACGTGCCCGAACCGAGCGGCGGCGAACCGGTCCCGGTGCGAACCTTCCGCAGCCGCACGTTCCCGGTCCCGGCACTGGCGGCCGGCCCGGCGGCCGACGACTGGCTCGGCGCGCTGCTCGGCCGGCCGGTCCGGCTGGTCTGGCTTGCCCAACCCACCCGCCACCTGGCCGCCGGGACTCGCGAACACGACACCGGCGACCAGGTCACCTTCGCCGACGCCTACCCGCTGCTGCTGGCGAACACCGCCTCCCTCGACGCCCTGAACGACTGGCTCGCCGAGGCGGGGGAGGAACCGGTGCCGATGACCCGGTTCCGGCCCAACCTGGTGGTAGACGGGGCTCCGCCCTGGGCCGAGGACGACTGGGTGGGCCGGTCGCTGCGCATCGGCGACCTGCGCTTTCGTGCCGCCGGGCCGTGCGACAGGTGCGTGGTGACCACAACCGACCAGGAAACCGGGGTACGCACCAAGGAGCCGTTGCGCACACTCGGACGACACCGCAACGTCAAGCAGAAGCTCCTCTTCGGCCTCAACCTGGTTCCCGTCGACAGTGGAAAGCTGACAGTGGGAGACGCCGTCGTGATCGCACCCTGACCGAACCCGCTATCGAAACGCGCCGATCACCGTCCGTCGATGCTGTCTTAGCTTTGGCTTAGCCGGCTTGTCCCTCCGCGCCCAGGTCCGGCAACATCGCCGTCGTGACGGACGTCAGCGCGGTCGACATCGACATCGATCTGGACCACGCTCCCCAGGAGCAGCAGGCGTCGTCGTCCCGCTCGATGCCCTGGCTGGTCGCCACCGGCGTCACAGTCGTCGCGGCGGCACTCGGACTCACCCTGACCCTGCGGTCCGGTTCCGCTCCGGCCTGCGCCGCCGGCCCGGCGCTCGTCGCCGCGCCACCCACCGGCAACGCCACGCACAACGGCAAGGCGACCTTCTACGACTCGAAGGGCACCGGCGGCAACTGCTCGAACCCGGCGGCCCCCGCCAATCGGCTCTACGTCGCCCTCGGCCCGACCGAATACTCCGCCGGCGCCGCCTGCGGCGGATTTCTCGACGTGACCGGCCCGAAGGGCACTGTCCGTGTGCTGATCATGGATCAGTGCCCCGAGTGCGCACCGGGGCACCTCGACCTGTCCCGCGAGGCGTTCGCCCGGATCGCCGACCCCGTCCAGGGACTCGTCCCGGTCACCTACCGCGCGGTGGTCAACCCGCCGCTGCCGGGACCGCTCACCTTCCGCATGAAGGAGGGCTCGTCGCAGTGGTGGTTCGCCGTCCGCGTCGGAAACCACGGCAACCCGTTGCGGTCCGTCGAGGTCCGGCAGGGTGACAGTGGCGCGTGGCGGTCCGCCGCCCGGCAGGACTACAACTACTGGCTGATCGCCTCCGGCGCCGGCCCCGGTCCGTTCACCATCCGCGTCAGCGACGTGTACGGCAACCGGGTCACCGTCGGCGGTATCCGGATGGCACCAGGTCAGGTGCAGAACAGCACGGTCCGGATGTACGGACGCGGCGCCGTCGCGGCCACGCCGCGCGCCTCCGCGTCGCCCCGCCCACCCGGAAACCGGCCCACCGTCACGCCGACACCGGCCCGCCAGCCGGTCGAGGTGGCGAAGGCGAGCGCTCCTCCGGCATGGCGGCCCGGCTACGGTTCTCCATCGCCGCGGCCAAGAAGCACGACGTGCTGCTCATCGACGAGGCGCTCGCCACCGGC
>NZ_JBSFBM010000391.1:0-5662 GCF_053592955.1 Micromonospora sp. NPDC002411
TCCCCAGACCCAACTGTTGAGCAGGACTATGTGCGCGGAGCCCACCAGCCAGCAGAGAAAGATCACGCCGAGCCCGGAGAACACCTCCGCCGGCGCCGCCGGCCCGGCCCTGGTCACCGCGGGTGGCGCAGTGCTGTTCGGGCTGGCGCTGTGGCTGGGCGGGCGGCGGGTGGCCGGCTTCGTCATGGGGCTCCCGGGTGATCGCGCACGGCTGCTGGGCACTGTGGCGCTGCTCTTCCTGGTCGCCTGGTACACCGACGAGATCGGGCTCTACGCGGTCTTCGGCGCCTTCGCGGTCGGCGTGGTGATGCCGCACTCCGCGCAGACCGACAAGGTGGTCGACACGCTGACGCCGATCGCCGCGACGGTGTTCCTGCCGCTGTTCTTCACCTTCTCCGGGCTGCGCACCGAGTTCGCGCTGCTGGGCAACCCGGCAGTGCTCGGCTTCGCCGTCGCGTGCGTGGCCGTGGCGATCGTCGGCAAGTTCGGTGCCTGCTGGGGTGCGGCCCGGATGATGGGCGAGCCGAACCCGGTCGCGCTGCGCGTCGGCGCCCTGATGAACGCCCGTGGCCTGATGCAGCTGATCGCGCTGAACGTGGGGCTGGAGGCGGGCGTCGTGAACTCGTCGCTGTTCACCGTGCTGGTGCTGGTCGCGCTCGTCACGACAATCATGACGACGCCGCTGCTCAGCTGGATCGAGCGGCGCGAGGCGAGCGCTCCCGCATCTACACCGTCGCTCGTTCCCGCCGGAACCCCGTAGATTTATTGTTTGAGGAGACAAGCTTCACAACACATAGAGTGTTATCTATGTCACCATCCTTGTATGACTCGACTCCTGCTCGTCGAGGACGACTCTGAGCTCCGCGGGATGTTGGCTGAGGCCCTGACCGACGAGGGATACGTCGTCGACCAGGCCCCCGACGGCCAGCGCGGCCTCCACCTGGGGCTCACCCGGCCGTACGACGTGATGGTGATCGACCGGCTGCTCCCCGCCCTCGACGGGCTGGACCTGGTCGTCCGGCTGCGCTCCCGGGCGGTGGTCGCCCGGGCGCTGCTGCTGACCGCGCTCGGCACCGTCCAGGACCGGATCGCCGGCCTCGACGCGGGCGCCGACGACTACCTGACGAAACCCTTCGACCTGGACGAGCTGAGCGCCCGCATCCGGGCACTCTGCCGCCGGACCTCCGAGTCGACCGAGGTGCTGCGGCTCGGGCCTGGCCAGCTCGACCTCTCCGTGCGCGACGTCGTCCTGCCCGACGGCACCCGGATCGCCCTGTCCGCACGCGAGTTCGAGCTGCTGCGGGTGCTCGCGGCCCGACCGCACACCGTCCACTCCCGTTCCGAGCTGCGCAGCCGGGTCTTCGACGAGGCGGCCGCGGCGTCCCTGGTCGACACGTACGTCTACTACCTGCGGCGCAAGCTCGGTCGCTCGGTGATCCGGACCGTGCACGGCCTCGGCTACCGGCTGGGGACCCTGTGAGCTTCGAGGACACCATGCTGCGCCGGGCCCGGGTGCGGGTCAGCATGGTCGTCGGACTCACCGTCACGGCGCTGCTCGCCCTGGGCGCCGCCATCTCCTACGTCGCACTGCTGCACAGTCAGCACGAACAGATCGAACGGGAGCTCACCTACGGCGCGGTCCACGGCACCATCGACGGCCCGCCGGGCTGCAACTGGATCATCCTGTACGACGGCGGCACCATCGACTCGGGCCGCAACCCGCCACCCCCCGGTTTCCCACTGCGGTCCGCCATCGACGCGGTGGCCCTCGACCGTCAGGCTCGCAGCGACAGGGTCGACCGCAACGGCACCACCTACTACGTCCGCACACAGCCGCGCGGCACGGGCGTGGTGCAAGCGGTGTTCGACGCCCGCTTCCAGCTCTCCGACCGGCGTCACCTGCTCGCCGCCTTCCTCCTCGCCGCGATGGTCGGCCTCGCCGCGGCAGTGCTCACGGGCATCGTCGTCGGCCGCCGAGCGGTGGCACCGCTCGCCGAGGCGCTCAGCCGGCAACGCCGCTTCGTCGCCGACGCCAGCCACGAATTGCGCACCCCCATCGCCCACGTCCACACCCGCGCCCAGATCCTGGCCCGCCGCGCCGGCACCGACCGCGCCGACTACGACCGCCTGATCGAGACCACCCGCCGCCTCGGCGAGATCGTCGACGAGCTCCTGCTCTCCGCCCGCCTCGCCGCCACCCCGGCCGAACGGCAACCGTCCGAGCCCGTCAACCTGGCCCGCCTCGCTGCCGAGGCCATCGACTGCGAGGCCGACCGCGCCGCGGAGCAGGGCGTACAGGTGCACCTGACCGTCCCGGACACTCCGGTCCTGGTCCCCGGCGTCGCCTCGGCCCTGCGCCGCGTGGTCGGCGAACTGCTCGCCAACGCCCTCACCCACACCCCGACCGGCGGCCGCATCGACGTCACAGTGCGCACCTCCCGCCGCGACGCGGACCTGGTGGTCACGGACAGCGGAGCTGGCTTCGACCCCGCCGACGCGAACCGCCTCTTCGACCGCTTCCACCGCGGCGCCGGGGCCAAGGACCGGCGCTTCGGTCTGGGCTTGGCCCTCCTGCGCGAGGTGGTGACCAGCCACGGCGGGACGATCTCCACCGACAGCCGGCCCGGCGCCGGGGCGACCTTCACCGTCCGCCTACCGACGGCGGCGATGGCACAGCGCATCGACTAGGGTGCTTCGGGAGACCGCCCCCAGGAGGAGGAACCATTGTTCATCTTGGAGCTGTCCTTCGGCGATGAACCCGACCGGCTAGCCGCTCGGCCCAGGCACCGGGAACGTCTCCAGGCTCTGCATCAGGAGGGCCGCCTGGTCATGGCCGGGCCGTTCCCTGACGACTCCGGCGCGCTCCTGATCTTCGACGTCGCGGACGCCGAGACGCTCGCCGCGATCGTCGCCGAAGACCCCTATTACCGCACCCCCGGGGTGACGATCGTCAGCCAGCGGGAGTGGGCACCGATCGTCCGCTAGACGCCGATCGCGCCCGCGTGGTCGGTCCTGCCGGCGACCCGTGATGCCGAGGTCGGTGAGCGGAGCGCACGAGAGAATGAACCGCAACAAAATCAGCGGCCTAGCGGATGATCTCCGACTAAGCCGCTGACCTGCGGTGCAACAAGGTGGAGCCGAGGGGACTCGAACCCCTGACCCCCACACTGCCAGTGTGGTGCGCTACCAGCTGCGCCACGGCCCCTTGCTGTCGTCCCGGTCGCCCGGGCACTGGGAAACTATACACAGACCGGCCGGCATGGTCATCTCGCGGGGTCCCCCCGCCGTGCCGGGTCAGTTGAGCGCCACGTCCGGGGGGAAGTGGGCGACGGCGGCCATCATTCCGCCCTGCCGGCGCAGCACCATCGGCCACAGGTCGTCGGGTCGGTCGACGAAGGCGTCGCCCGGGAGCGCGTCCAGCACGAACCAGGAACCATCGGCGATCTCCTGCTCCAACTGGCCACCGCCCCAGCCCGAGTAGCCGGCGAAGACCCGGATGCCGCCAATGCCCTCCCGCAGCCGCTCCGGGTCGACCGAGAGGTCGATCGTGCCGACCGCTCCGGAGACCTGGTGGAAGCCCTTGAGCCGACGCATCGGGTGTCGCATGCGGGCGAGACAGATGGCCGAGTCGGGCTGCACCGGGCCACCCTCGAACAGCACCGCCGGATGCCGGGCCAGGTCACTCCAGTCGCCGAGCACGTCGGCCACCGGAACCTCAGTGGCGCGGTTCAGCACCACGCCGAGCGCACCGCCCGGCTCGTGGGCGACCAGCAGCACCACCGTACGGTCGAAGTTCGGGTCCTTGAGCGCCGGAGTCGCGACCAGCAGCCGCCCGGTCATCGACTCCATCGCTCGTCCGCCGATCGCCTGGCCCTCTCCCTGCATCCCACACACCCATCAACCGTGAGCCCGCGCCGGGGATCGGTCATCTGCCGGATCCGACCGGTGCGCCGGGATCGGCCGCGCTGTCAACGCCATGCCTGGCACCATAGCCTGCGTCCCCGGTGCTGGCTAAGGTCTGACCGGCAGGTGATCGGACAGTTAAGACGGAGATTCGACAGACCCGACGACGAACTTCCTGGTGATCGATGCTCTTGGTCACCGTCGGTGGAGAAACGCCCGAAAGGTCCGTCACATCCCGATAGATTCGGCTGATCGGGAGGGTGACAGTGGTCGTCAGTGCCCGCGACACGGAGGCGGGTGGCGATGGCAACGGTCCGGGATGCGACATACGACGTGCTCCGCACCCTCGGCATGACCACGGTCTTCGGCAACCCCGGCTCCACCGAGGAGCCGTTCCTCAAGGACTTCCCCGCCGACTTCCACTACGTCCACGCGCTGCACGAGGCGACCGCTGTGGCGATGGCCGACGGGTACGCCCAGGCCAGTGGAAATCCGGCGCACGTCAACCTGCACACCGGCCCGGGCACCGGCAACGGCATGGGCAACCTGGTCACCGCCTGGCACAACAAGACCCCGTTGATCGTCAGCGCCGGCCAGCAGACCCGGGAGATGCTGCTGCTCGAACCCCGCCTGGCCAACCGTCGACCCACCGAGCTTCCCCAGCCGTACGTCAAGTGGGCCTACGAGCCGGCCCGGGCGCAGGACATCCCCGCGGCGATGCTGCGGGCGTACGCGACGGCGGTGCAACCACCCGCCGGGCCGGTCTACCTCTCGCTGCCGATGGACGACTGGGCCCAGCCAGCCGACCCACCGCCCGCACCGCGTTCGGTGGCAACCCGGTTCGCACCGGACCCGGATCGGTTGGACGACTTCGCCCGGGTCCTCGCCGACAGTCGTAACCCGGTGCTGGTGTTCGGGCCCGGGGTGGACCGCTCCGGAAGCTGGTCGACAGCTGTCGCGCTGGCCGAGCGGTTGGCCGCACCGGTCTGGTCGGCGCCCGCCACCGAGCGGGCCGTGTTCCCCGAGGACCACAGCCACTTCCGCGGCGTGCTGCCGTACGCGATCGGTCCGCTGGCCGAGGCCCTGCGGGGGCACGACACGGTGCTGGTCGTCGGCGCTCCGGTGTTCCGCTACTACCCGTACGTACCGGGCGGGCACCTGCCCGACGGGGCGCGGCTGTTACACGTCACTGACGACCCGGACGAGGCCGCCCGCGCGCCGGTCGGGGACAGCCTCCTCGGCGACCCGGGGTTGACCCTGGCCGCGTTGATCGAACGGGTGCCCCCGGCCGACCGGCGACCGCCCGCGCCCCGGGAAGCGGCGGCAGCGCCCGAGATCACCGTTCCGCTGAGCGCCGACGCCCTGTTCGCCGCGCTGGCGGCGCACTGGCCGGCGGACGGCGTACTGGTCCAGGAGTCACCCTCCAACCTGTCCGCGCTGCGCCGCCAACTGAAGGTCAACCGTCCGGCGTCGTACTTCACGATGGCCAGCGGAGGCCTCGGCTACGGCCTGCCGGCCGCGATCGGCGTGGCCCTCGCCGAACGGGACGCCGGGCGTCAGCGACCAGTGGTGGCGGTGATCGGCGACGGCTCGTTCCACTACTCGGTGCAGGCGCTGTGGACCGCCGCGCGTCTCGCGCTGCCGGTGGTGGTCGTCGTCCCGGTACTTCGGCTTCAACGCCTTCTCGGTGCGGGAGCTCGCCGCCGGTCGGATCACCGAGGAGAGCTACTGGAACCGGCTGCGGGTGCTGTTCGCCGTG
>NZ_JBSFBM010000392.1:0-5633 GCF_053592955.1 Micromonospora sp. NPDC002411
CGCGCCCCGCGCCCAAGATCCTCACGACATCGGCGATGGTGCTGCCTCCAACACGCAGGAAACACCAACCTCCCCGATGTTGCGCGGATCTCGGCGACGAGCAACCAGCGCGGGTCCGCTGGTTGTGTCACGGGTCCTTTGGAGCTGATGTCGTAGACGAATCAGCGTCGCAACGGCATCCGCGGGGCATCGCGGTGGTGGCGCCGCACGGAGGCAGCGCCGCACGGAGGCAGCGGCGGGCGGAGGCAGCGGCGGGCGGAGGCAGCGGCGGGCGGCGCACTCCGAGCTGAGGTCATGACTCGTTTACGACATCAGCTCGATAGCGTGCCGCACCCGTACATCCGACTCCTGCTTCCGACCGGAACCGGGTCGGCACGCTGCGAAAGAGGCCGACGGCGGCGACCCCCACGAGGGCCCGGGGCTCAGCCGCCGGAGTCGTCCATCTCGGCGCCCTCGGGGACGGTGTCGTCGTCCCGGCTGGCCAGCCAACCGTCCGGCAGGGCGACCTTGCCCGGCGAGTTGGTACGCCCGCGCGGCTGGCCCAGGGCGGTCACCGGGAACGGCTCCGTCGGGTCGAGCTTGCCGAGCAGGTCGTCGAGCTGGGCCAGGCTCTCGATCATCGCCAGTGAGCGCCGGAGTTCGCCGCCGACCGGGAAACCCTTGAGGTACCAGGCGACGTGCTTGCGGAAGTCGGTGCAGCCGTCGCGTTCGCCTCTGGCCGGGTTGCGGGCACCGGCCACGAACTGGTCCACCAGCAACTCCGCGTGCCGGCGCATGGTCGCCGCCACCTCGCCGAGGGTGGGCAGTCGCCGTTCCGGCCGGCCGTTGAAGGCGGCCTCCAGGTCGGCGAAGAGCCAGGGCCGACCCAGGCAGCCGCGACCGACGACCACGCCGTCCACGCCGGTGTGCGCGACCATCCGCAGCGCGTCGTCGGCCTCCCAGATGTCACCGTTGCCGAGCACCGGCACGTCGAGGGCCTGCTTCAGGGTGGCGATCGCGTCCCAGTCGGCGGTGCCCGAGTAGCGCTGCGACGCGGTCCGCCCGTGCAGGGCCACCGCGGCCACGCCAGCCTCCTGGGCGGCGAGCCCCGCTTCGACGTACGTCAGGTGGTCGTCGTCGATGCCCTTGCGCATCTTGACCGTGACCGGCACGCCGGACGGTGCCGCGGCATCCACAGCGGCCCGCACCAGTCGGGCGAAGAGCCGACGCCGCCACGGCAACGCCGCACCGCCGCCGCGCCGGGTGACCTTCGGGACCGGGCAGCCGAAGTTGAGGTCGATGTGATCGGCCAGGTTGCGCTCGACCACGATCCGGACGGCGGCTGCGGTGATCTCCGGGTCGGTGCCGTAGAGCTGGAGGCTGCGCGGCTTCTCGTCGTCGCCGAAAGCGATCATGCGCAGCGTCTTCGGGTTGCGCTCGACCAGCGCACGCGTGGTGATCATCTCGCAGACGTAGATGCCGCCGCCCTGCTCCCGGCAGAGCCGGCGGAACCCGACGTTGGTGATCCCGGCCATCGGGGCGAGCACCACCGGCGGCCACACCTGGTACGGCCCGAGAGTCAACGGCCGCAGCACGGGCATGGTCGAGGCAGTCACCGCACAAGTGTACGGGGCCCCGACCGGCGCTCATCGCGTCGGCCGAGGCCCCGTGCGCAGCGTCTCAGCAGCCCGGAAGGCGCTCGATCAGGTAACGCTCGACCTGGTCCAGGGAGACGCGCTCCTGGGCCATGGTGTCCCGGTTGCGCACCGTCACGGCGTTGTCGTCCAGCGTGTCGAAGTCGACGGTCACGCAGAACGGGGTGCCGATCTCGTCCTGCCTGCGGTAGCGGCGGCCGATCGCCTGCGAGTCGTCGAACTCCACCACCCAGCGCTTGCGCAGCAGCGTCGCGAGGTCCTTGGCCTTCGGCGACAGCGCCTCGTTGCGGGACAGTGGCAGCACCGCCACCTTGACCGGGGCGAGCCGCGGGTCGAACCGCATCACGGTGCGCTTGTCCACGCCGCCCTTGGTGTTCGGCGCCTCGTCCTCGTCGTACGCCTCCAACAGGAAGGCCAGCACGGCGCGGGTCAGACCCGCGGCCGGCTCGATGACGTACGGCATCCAGCGCTCACTCTTGGTCTGGTCGAAGTACGACAGGTCGACGCCGGAGTGCTTGCTGTGCGTGGAGAGGTCGAAGTCGGTGCGGTTGGCGATGCCCTCCAGCTCGGCGAACTCGGTGCCGCCGAACTGGAAGCGGTACTCGATGTCCACCGTCCGCTTCGAGTAGTGCGAGAGCTTCTCCTTGGGGTGCTCGAAGAGGCGCAGATTGTCCGCCGACAGACCGAGGTCGAGGTACCAGTTCCAGCGCTCCTGGAGCCAGTACTCGTGCCACTGCTCGTCGGTGCCCGGCTCGACGAAGAACTCCATCTCCATCTGCTCGAACTCCCGCGTACGGAAGATGAAGTTGCCCGGGGTGATCTCGTTGCGGAACGACTTACCGGTCTGCGCGATGCCGAACGGGGGCTTCTTGCGGGCGACCGTCTCGACGTTCTTGTAGTTGACGAAGATGCCCTGCGCGGTCTCCGGGCGCAGGTAGTGCAGACCCTCGTCGCTCTCCACCGGGCCCAGGTAGGTCTTCATCAGGCCGTTGAACATCTTCGGCTCGGTGAAGGTGCCCTTGTTGCCACAGTTGGGGCAGTTCAGCTCGGACAGCGAGGTCAGCGGCTTGCCGTGCTTCTCGGCGTACGCCTCCTCCAGGTGGTCCGCCCGGAAACGCTTGTGGCAGAACTGGCACTCGGTGAGCGGGTCGACGAACTCGGCGATGTGGCCGGACGCCTCCCACACCTTGCGGGCCAGGATGACGGCGGAGTCGAGGCCGACGACGTCGTCGCGCTGCTGGACCATGGTCTTCCACCACTGCCGGCGGACGTTCTCCTTGAGCTCCACGCCGAGCGGACCGTAGTCCCACGCCGATCGGGTGCCCCCGTAGATCTCGCTGGAGGGGAAGACGAAGCCTCGGCGCTTGGCGAGGCTGACGACGGCGTCGATACGGTCGGCTGGCATGTTTCCTCCTACGCCGGCTGGCGGTCGGCGGGGGCGAGATGTGGATGGAACGGTCAGTTCGGGACCACGGTACGACCACCGGGGCCCTGAGCCCAGCAGAATACCGGGGACGGGTCAGCTGACCCCGCAGACCTCCACGCCTCCGGTCTGCCCGTCCTGACCGAGGCTGACCTGCTGCTGCTCCCGGTCGCCGCCGGCGAGCGTCACGTCGACCGGAACGGTCAGGTTGGTGGTGTCCACCTCGCCGACCCGGAACGCCGCGACCTGTGGTTCGGCGGCAGCACGCCGTTCGAACTCGGGCCGGGACTCACGCCGCTGCGCGTCGTCGCAGAGCTGGTCGTACGCCCGCCCGTAGTTCCGTTCGACAAGCGCCTGGTAGTAGTCGCCGGTCACGGTGCGGGCCTGCTCCCGAATCGCCTGCACGCCGCTGACGGCCAGGCCGACGACGGCGGTGCCGCCCCCGCCACAGCAGAGCACCACGGCGAGCGCGCCGACGCCGAGGCCGAGCCAGAGCCGGGTGCGGCGGCCCTCGGTGGGCGGCGCGGCGAACGGCGGAGCCACCCCGGGTCCGGGTGGCGGGGCGGGTGCGGTCATAGGAGCAGCGTAGTGTCCGCCGGCTCAGCGGTAAGGACCCGCAGCCCGATCACTCTCGGCAACGACCACCGCTCCTCCGGGCGCCGCGATGGCCAGCGCCTCGTACGCGGAGGGCTCGTCGACCGACTCGGCGAGCAGCGGCACGGCGCTGACCTTGACCTCGAAGGCGCCGAGCGCCCGCCGATAGGTGCCGACGGACTCCCATTCGGTGACCAGCGACCAGTACCGGGGATCGTCGAGCGCCCGGACCAGTTGACCGCGCAGGTAGCCGGGGCGGGCGGCCAGGGCGGTGAGGGCGGCGTGCGCCCGTTCGGTGAAGTCGTCGGCGACATCGACGTCGACCACGAACCGGTTGGTCACCAGCAACGGTGGTCCCTCCTCGTAGAGTCTGTGGGATGCAGCGTACGCAGCGCCCTCTGCTCGCCCGGTTGGCCGGGGCGAACCCGACGTCGGTGTTCCTGCTCACCCTGGTGGTGGTGCTGGTGGCGTTCTTCACGCCCGGGGTGATCGGCGGGCTGCTGACGTTGGCGCTCGCCGCGGGTCTGATCGCCCTGTTGGCGACGACCTGGGCGGTTCAGGCGCCGCAGACCCGCCTGATTCGGCTGCTGATGTTGACCCTGCTCGTGACTGTGGGCCTCGCGAAGCTGCTCTGACATGCAATCATGCGTTCATGCGTTTTTGACAATCATTATCGTTGCCACGGACAGTTGATGACATGAACAACCGCGCCCCGTACCGTGTCCTGGCCGCCGCGACCGCCCTGCTCGCCCTGGGCGCCGGGGCCAGCTGCTCCACCGGCGACTCCGCCGGCGCCGACCCGAAGAAAGTCGACGTGGTGGCCGCGTTCTACCCCCTCCAGTTCCTCTCCGAGCGGATCGGCGGAGACGCGGTCCGGGTGACCAACCTGGCCAAGCCCGGTGCCGAGCCGCACGACCTGGAGCTCAACCCGAGCCAGGTCGGCCAGGTCAGCGACGCGGAGCTGATCGTCTACCTCAAGGGTTTCCAGCCTGCGGTGGACGACGCCGTCGCGCAGAACGGCGGCGACCGAGCCTTCGACGTGACGAGCGTGCAGCCGCTGCTGGATGCCTCCGCCGGCGGGCACAACCACGAGGGCGAGGAGGAGGGGCACGCCGAGGAGGGCGGCGGCAAGGACCCGCACGTCTGGCTCGACCCGACCCGGCTGGCCGGCATCGGCGACCAGCTCGCCCAGCGGCTCGGCGCTGCCGACCCGGACCACGCGGCCGACTACACCACCCGCGCCGCGGCCCTACGCGCCGACCTGACGGCCCTGGACGGCGAGTTCAAGACCGGTCTGGCGACCTGCCAGCGGCGGGAGATCGTGACGAGTCACGCCGCGTTCGGTTACCTCGCCGACAGGTACCAGCTCGACCAGGTCGGCATCACCGGGCTGAGCCCGGACGTCGAGCCCTCGCCGCAGCGGCTCGCGCACGTGATCGAGGAGGCGAAGGAGCACCAGGCCACCACGATCTTCTTCGAGACCCTGGTCAGCCCGAAGGTCGCCGAGACCATCGCCGGCCAGGTCGGCGCGAAGACCGCCGTGCTGGACCCGATCGAAGGGCTCGCCGCCGGCAGCGACGGGGACTACCTTTCGGTGATGCGTACCAACCTGCAGACCCTGAAGACGGCCTTGAGCTGCTCGTGACCGCACCTGTCATCACCGTCGAGCACGGGGTGGTCGGCTACGACGGCCGCCCCGTGCTCCGCGACATCTCGCTCACCGTGACCGCCGGCGAGGTCGTCGCGGTGCTCGGCGCCAACGGCTCCGGCAAGTCCACCCTGATCCGCGCCGTACTCGGGCTGGTGCCGCTCAGCGCCGGCTCGGTCACCCTCTTCGACCGGCCGCTGCGGCGCTTCCGGCAGTGGGCCCGCATCGGGTACGTCCCGCAGCGCCTGGGCGCCGGCGGCGGCGTACCGGCCACCGTCCGCGAGGTGGTGGCCTCCGGCCGGCTGGCCCGGCGGGGGGTGCTCCGCCCACCGGG
>NZ_JBSFBM010000393.1:0-5630 GCF_053592955.1 Micromonospora sp. NPDC002411
GCCGGATCGGCGACCAGGGTCAGGTCAAGGCGAGCGCCTACCCGGACAACGCCCGCGCCCGCGCAGCCGCGGCGAAGAAGATCGGGGAGAAGGTCACCAACTCCTCGGCGTACTCCGCTGCCGCCGCCTCGGGGTCGTTGCCGGCCGGGCCGTCGGACGCCGGCATCGGGTGCACCCGGGCCGGGTCGAGCGGCACCACGTCCAGCAGGGCGGCCCGGGCCTGGGTCTCGTTGCGGTCCGGGTCGCCGGCGGGCAGGAACCGCTCGTCGCCCCACCACACGTCGACCCGGGACCAGTCCACCGCGTCGCGGGCCGGCAGCGTCGCCACCGCCCGGTAGACGGCTGCGGCGATCCGACCGCCGGTGAGCACCACCGACGCCTCGCCCCGGTCGGCCTGGGCGTCGAGCAACTTCACCAGCAACCGGGCGGCCACGGCCTGCGCCAGCAGGTCGGCGTCGGACCACCCGGCGGGCTTCCGGGAGGGGATAGTGGGCTTTGAGCACATCCCGCCAGAGATTCTGCAGGTCAACGCCCCCGGCGCTGAGTTCCGCAGCCCACGCGTTGCCCTCCCAGCTTTCGTTTTCCTTCCGCCCGGCCGCGATGTCCTCCAGGTCGGCCAGCAGGTCGAGGCAGAGCTCGTGCACCGCCTGGATGTCGTCTGTCAACCACATACCGAGGCAGGCAAGCCGCCGGTCCGTGGAGCGGTACTCCGCGACTCGCTCCTCCGACCAGTGGAACTCGATGCCCACTAGTGCTGTCCTTTCGCCGGTCACTGCATGCGGAGGGCTTCGGGGGTGTGCAGGCGGAGCATCGTGGCAGCGACGTCGGCTGGTGCCCGCCGACGGGTCGCCATCGACACCGCGACCATCACCGTGAACGCCAGCGGCACCGTCCAGGCGGCCGGCTGCGTGGTGAGCGTGGCCGGCCAACCGGACAACGGCGGACCGAGCACGGTGACCAGCACCGCCCCGATCGCCGCCCCGCCGCCGACCAGCACCCCGGCGGCGGCACCCAGGTCGGTCAGGCCACGCCACCAGATGCCGAGCACCAGCAGCGGGCAGAAACTCGACGCGGCTACCGCGAAGGCCAGCCCGACCACCTGCGACACGTCCATCCCGGAGACGTGCAACGCCAACACCGTCGGCACCGCTCCGGCGATCACCGTGGCCAGCCGGAAGCCGCGTACCGAGCCTCGGCCGAGCACATCCGTCGAGATCACCCCGGCGACGCTGGTCAGCAGCCCGGACGAGGTGGAGAGGAACGCCGCGAACGCGCCAGCCGAGACCAGCGCGGCGAGCAGGCGGCCAACCGTGCCGTCACCGAGGGTCGCGCCGGGCAGCAACACCACCACCGCGTCGGTCTGCCCGCTGACCAGCAACTGCGGCGTGTAGATCCGGCCGAGCACCCCGTAGAGGGTGGGGAGCAGGTAGAAGGCGCCGACCAAGGCCAGCACGACCAGTGTGGTCCGGCGGGCCGCCGCACCGTCCGGGTTCGTGTAGAAGCGGACCAGCACGTGCGGCAGGCCCATGGTGCCCAGGAACGTGGCGAGGATCAGCGAGTACGTGGCGAAGAGCCCTCGGTCGTCGTCCCCCGCGGCGCTGGGCAGCAGCCAGTCGTTCGCCTCGGTGGCCACCCCGGACACCTCCGGCACCCGGTCGCCGGCCGCGAAGGTCAGCTCGTCGCCGGGGCGTACCTCCCGGATGTCGCCGTCGGGCAGGGTGAGGGTCGCGCGGTGCTCGACCACGACGGTGGTCGCGGCCCGGAACGTCGGCCCGTCGGGCGGAGTCACCGCCGGGCGGCCGTCGGCCTGCCACTGCAGGGCCAGGAAGATCACGGGTACGGCGAGCGCGGTCAGCTTGAGCCAGTACTGGAACGCCTGCACGAAGGTGATGGCCCGCATCCCGCCCAGCGCCACGTTCGCCGTGACAACGGCGGCCACGAGCAGGGCACCGAGTGGGTACGGGGAGCCGGCGACCGTGGCCAGGGTGAGTCCGGCCCCCTGGAGCTGCGGCACCAGGTACAGCCAGCCGATGAAGATCACGAAGGCGGTGGCCAGGATCCGTAGCCGGCGCGACCCGAGCCGCAGCTCGCAGAAGTCGGGCAGTGTGAACGCGCCGGACCGGCGCAGCGGTGCCGCCACGAAGAGCAGCAGGGCCAGGTACCCGGCGGCGAACCCGACCGGATACCAGAGCACGTCCACGCCGTACTTGAGGACCAGCCCGGCGATGCCGAGGAAGCTCGCCGCCGACAGGTACTCCCCGCCGATCGCGGCGGCGTTCCACGTCGGGCTGATCGCCCGTGACGCGACCAGGAAGTCGGACGTGGTCCGGGCCAACCGGAGCCCGTAGAAGCCGATCCCGACGGTGACCAGGGTGACCGCCACGATGGCCGGCACCACGAAATCGTTGCCCACCTCAGTGCTCCGGCCGTTGCACCAGGTCGGTGAAGTCCTGCTCGTTGCGTTCGGCGAGCCGCACGTACGCCCAGCCCACCGCGATCAGGAACGGGAAGGAGGCCACACCGAGCAGCAGCCACGGCAGGTTGACACCGGCGACGGTGGTCCGGCCGAGCGAGGGCGCGATGGCGAACAACCACGGCAACCCGCCCAACCCGATGACCACCACCAGTGAGAGTCGCAGCGCCAACGCGAGTTGAGCACGGACCAGGCCGCGGACCAGTGCCTCACCGACCTGGGTCTGCTGGGCCAACTCGGCGCGGGTCCGCTCGGCGCGGGTGTCCTGCCTGGTGATCTCGGCCAGCACGATCCGGGCCCGCCGGGGCGGCGGTACCGCACCGCCCGACCCCACGTCAGGGATTTGCTCGGCCACCCCGGCAGTCTCGCCCGCCGTGCGCGATTGTCAAGCGCTGGCGCTCACCGGCGTCGTGCAGATGGGTCGGTGCCTTGGTTTTGTGCACAACCTGTGGAGAACGGTTCATGACTAACGGGGGCTCTCGACAGATTTCGGCTCAGCGGCACGGATTTGTGCGAAGTTGGCTCGTAGGCTGCGCCGCATGGCGCTTCCGACGGGCTTCTCGATGAGTGCGTGGATGCCGTAGGAGAGCACTAGCAGGCCTGAGACGAGACATGTGAGCAGCAGCCAGGCAGGAACGTCGTCCCGAAACAACCTGATGACGATGTGACCGTTCGTCTGATGCAACAGATAGAGCGGGTAGGTGAGTGCGCCCACCGTTACCAGCACGGGTGCCTGAATCCAATTCAGCCAACCTTTGGCGACAGCGATCATGACAACGAAGAATCCGCACATGATTGGGAGGGCCATGGCGAAGTTCACTCGTTCTCCGACAGCAATGTGTTCGTCTACGTGGTGGCTCAACGAGATCGCGCAGAGGATGCCGGAGCCCGTGAGGATTCCCGTCAGAAGGAGGCTGCTGCCAAATTGGTGCATGAGATACAGGATCACGCCGAACACGAAGAAGGACGTGTAGTCCGGCCGCGTGAGAACGATCAGGAAGTCCTCCTTGCTCGCCTGAGCGATCAGCGAAATCGCCGTATAGAGGATGCAGAACGCCAGGACCCGCTTGTACGTGAGTCCGAAGAAGACGAGGACCGCGAAGCACAGGTAGAACATGAGTTCCACCATCAGCGTCCAGTACGAGTGATCCAGAAGCGGAATTCCGAGAAGCCCCTGGATCATGGTCAGGTTGCCCAGAACCGTCGTCAGTGGCGGTTCGTTACCGCCTCCGTCTCGGAAGGTGAACAGCAGGGCGGCGGTGAGGAGGACCGCGAACACGTAGGCCGGAAGCAGGCGGGTCGTCCGGGATATGAAGAAATCGCCCAGACTCCTGCCCCAGCTGCTCATGCAGATGACGAATCCGCTGATCATGAAAAACAGCTCTACGCCCATCCAGCCGTAGTCCGAGACCTTTCCCAGCGCCTGGAGCCAGGGGTTTCCGGCGCTGGATTCGACCGCGTTCCAGATATCGAGCCGAAAGAGGTGATAGCTCAACACGAGCCCCGCAGCTCCGAAGCGTAACAAGTCCACCACGTAAAGGCGCGGCTTCCGATCCTGTGACGATCGCCCCGGGGCCTCCCGTACGACCGATTCTTCGGTTTCGGCCGATTCTCTATTCGACGGCGGACTGTAGCGATTTGCAGTACTTGACGACATTGATCCCCCGTTGTGGCGCGACGTTGCGGGGAGCGATCCTACAACGGTCGTTTCGTCGTGCGGGGGGAGGTGGAATACCGCCAGGCGACCGTCTGCCGGATAGCGCGCGGCAGCTCTTCGGCCGAGGAGGCATGCCTCCCGGGCACCGGCCGCGACCGGTCTCACTCACCCCGCTCGACAACCTGAAGGGGGTGCGGGATCGTCAGACGGCTGCGCTCACCATCGCTGCAGCTCGAGACAGGGTGCCTCGCTGCCGATCAGCGGAATCGTTTCAATCATCCGTCGCGCCCGTTCCCGGCCGAGGTTCGTCTCCCAGACCCCGTCCCGGGGCAGTTCGGCGGCGATCTGCCCCAGCGCGCAGACGCGTACCGGCTCGGGCAATCGGACCAGTGCCGGTACGGCGTCCGCCGACAGCCCGGACAGGTAACCGACGTCCAGCCGGCCGGTCTGCAGGTACCTGTCGACGTTCCGCTCGGCGATCAACCGGTCCGGGTTGACCAGGGCCAGGCCGAGCAGCGCCAGCACCGCCGTGCCGATCACCAACCGGGGCAGCCAGTCCGCCCGCAAGCGCACCACAGCCACTCCGACCAGTACGAAGAGCAGCCCGAGCCACAGCTCGATGGTCGCCACGACGAGCCGTAGCCGGGTAGCGCCGTACGCGTCGGCGTAGACCTGCATCCGGTAGAGCGCCGAGGCGACGATCACCAGGCTGAGCGCGGTGAGCGCACCCAGCAGTACGCGCACCAGCAGACGGTCCGCCCGGGTTGCCTTCGGTGCGCGGCGGGCGGCAACAGCGATCACCAGGAGGGTGAGCGCGGTGACGGCGAGCAGTTGCCAGAACCCGCCACGGGCGTACTCGGCGTAGGTGAGTCCGGCCGTACGCAGCACGTGCCCGGCACCACCGAACAACACTGTCAGCTGGACCAGCACGAACACGCTGAACAGGGCGACGAGCATTCCCAGCGGGAGGGTCCACTCCAGTCGGTGCGCCGTGCGGGGTTGTTTCGGGCGTAGACCCTCCAGGTCGGGTGGGCGGCTCACCAGGAAGGCGCCCCCGAGCAGGTCCCCGCCGATCAGCAGCAACCGCACCAGCCAGTCGACCACACCTACCGACGAGACGTCGGGCAGCAGGCCGGTGACCAGGTCGGCGAAGACAGCGTCGGCGGAGGAGAAGAGCAGACCGAACAGCATCAGCAGACCGGCGGAGAGCGCCAGGCTGGTCAGGATGCGCCCGATCGGAGCATCCGAGGTGCGCGACCGCCTGCCCTGCAGCCCGCGTACGGCCCAGGGGAGCGCCCGTACCGTCGCGGCCGGGGGCAGGGTAGCGGCGATCAGCATTCCGAGTGGGCTTCGCCCGCCGGTCAGCGCCAGCGTCCCGGTCACCGCCGCCGCGAGCAGGCAGAGGGCGAAGAGCCAGCCGGCCGCCCGAACCGTGCCGACGGCGACCAACGCGATCGTCGCGACAGCCCAGGCGACCTGTGCCGCCCGCCCCGGTGCCCC
>NZ_JBSFBM010000394.1:0-5588 GCF_053592955.1 Micromonospora sp. NPDC002411
CTCCGAGGGCTGTCACCGTCGCGGCCGACTCGACCTTCGGCAGCCGTAGCCCGTTCAACCCGGGCCGGCCGGTCACCGCCATCAGGTCGGCGTCGCCAGGTCAACACCGGTCCGGGCGTACGCGTCGAAGTTCACGCCCCCAACGGTAGACGACTCACGGGGTGCGTGGCGCGTCGATGTAGTGCGGCAGGAACCGCGCGTAGCCGTCGGTGATCAGGCTGGCGCTCTCCCGCACCCCGACCCCTGCCGACTCGCCGTCGACGATCCAGCTGCCCAGCACCACCCGGTTGCCGGCGAACTGCGGCAACGCCCGGAACTCCTGGTAGCACCAGCCCTCGTCGCCGTAGATCCCCGGATTGTGGATCTCCTCGTCGGCGGTGACGATGCGTACCGAACCCCCCTCCCGGCCGAGCAGCGGCTTGGCCACGTACTCCGGCATGCCGCGCGGCGAGTCGAGGTAGGCCGGGAGCAGGTACTCATGGTCGGGGTACAGCTCCCACAGGACCGCGAGCAACGCCTTGTTGGACAGCAGCAGCTTCCAGGCCGGCTCGATCCAGGTGGTCGGGGTGCCCGGAGCCAGCGCCGCGGGCCCGTACGGCTCGGCCAGCATCCACTCCCACGGGTAGAGCTTGAAGCACGTGGTGACCGGTTGGTCGTCGGCGTCGACGAAGCGCCGGCCGTCCCAGCCGATCTCCTGGATGGGCTGCAACGTGACGTCAAGGCCGGCCTGTCGGGCGGTCTCGGCGAGGTAACCGGCGGTCATGTGGTCCTCGCCGGACTCCTCCTCGTTCGACCAGAGCACGTGCACCCGGGGCTCGTGCAAGCCGGCCCCGATCTTCGCCCAGGTGCCGACCAGCCGCTCGTGCAGGCTGTTCCACTGGTCCAGTTCCGGCCGGCTCTGCTCCAGCCAGTACCACTGGATGATGCTCGCCTCGACCAGCGCGGTCGGGGTGTCCGCGTTGTACTCCAGCATCTTCGGCGGCCAGGTGCCGTCGTACGCCAGGTCGAAGCGCCCGTAGAGGGTGGGTGGCGCCTCGCGCAGCGACCGGGCCACCGCGTCGGCCGCCCAGGCCGGGATGCCGAACTCGGCGTACCGGCGCCGGGCCACCACGTGTTCGGCGGCGGCCACCGACATCCGGTGCAGCTCCTCGGTGGCCTCCTCCAGCCGCAGCACCTCGTCCAGGTCGAAGGCGTACGCGGCGGTCTCGTCCCAGTACGACATGATTCCGCCGTCGGGCAGTTCGGTGTCGACGTAGATCAGCCCCTGCTCCCGGATGGTGGTGTTCCAGTCGGGTCGCGGGGTGACGGTCTCGCGGCGCATCTCAGCCGCCGCAGGCGGCCAGGTGGGTGCCGAACCCGCCGCGATCGGGCAGGGCGGCGGTGGTCGGCTCCGGCGCGGCGCGACCGGCGGCCGGGTCGGGGACCCGCATCGCCAGCGCGACGGTGTCACCGCCGCCGACCGGCCCGAGGGCGCAGTCGTCGTCATCGTCGTCGTCCGAGGTCATGTTGCAGCCGGAGAGGGCGAGCGCGAGAGCGGTGAGCGCGCCGAGCTGCACGGAGGCCGACCGGAGCCGGCGGCGGGGGCGTTGGTCCACGGCATCGTTGTAGCCGATGCGCGCCAGAACCGCAGCCCCGGCCGCCCCTCGGCGGGGGGCCTGGCAGGGGCGTTACGCTCGGCTCATGCTCCGTTCCGTCATCCTCGCCGCCTCCCGGTCATCCCAGGTCGAGCGGCTCGTCGCGACAGCCCCGTACACCCGGGACGTCGTTCGCCGGTTCGTCGCCGGCGCTGCCACCGACGACGCGTTGCGCGCGACCCGCGGGCTCGTCGACGACGGTCTCGCGGTCACCCTCGACCACCTCGGTGAGGACACCGTCACCCCCGAACAGGCCATCGCCACCCGTGACGAGTACCTGAAGTTGCTGAAGTTGCTCGCCGCCGCGGGGCTCACCCCGGCCGCCGAGGTCAGCGTGAAGCTGTCCGCGCTCGGCCAGATGTTCGACGAGCAGTTGGCGTACGACAACGCGCGGGCGATCTGTGCGGCGGCCGACGCGGCGGGCACCACCGTCACCCTGGACATGGAGGACCACACCACCACGGACTCGACGCTGGAGGTGCTGAGCCGGCTGCGCAAGGACTTCCCGTCGACGGGCGCGGTGCTCCAGGCGTACCTGCGCCGGACCGAGTCGGACTGCCGGGAGCTCTCCTCCGCCGGGTCGCGGGTGCGGCTGTGCAAGGGCGCCTACAAGGAGCCGGAGTCGGTGGCGTACCAGTCGGCCCGTGAGGTGGACAAGTCGTACGTGCGGTGCATGAACATCCTGATGTCCGGCGACGGTTACCCGATGCTGGCGACCCACGACCCTCGGATGATCGCCATCGGTGAGGACCGGGCTCGGTGGTTCGACAGGGGGCCGGAGCGCTTCGAGTTCCAGATGCTCTACGGCATCCGCCCGGAGGAGCAGGCGCGCCTGGCCGGCGAGGGTTACACGGTTCGTACCTACGTCCCGTACGGCGACGAGTGGTACGGCTACCTGATGCGCCGGCTCGCCGAGCGCCCGGCCAACCTGGTCTTCTTCGGCCGGGCGTTGATCTCCAAGAAGTAACCGGGATTCGGTCGACGGGCCGGCGGTGACCCCTGTGGTCCCGCCGGCCCGTTCGCGTGTACGCGACTTGACGAGGTTGGCTAAGTAGGTTAGCTTTACGGCTATGACAACTAGCCAGGTTCGCCGCGACGGCGGCCACATCGCGTACGAGGTGCACGGCGAGGGCCCTCTGGTGGTCCTCTCGCACGGCATGGGAGAGAACCGGGCGAGCTACCGGCACCTGGTGCCGCTGCTGGTCGCGGCCGGCCACCGGGTCGCCTCGGTCGACGTCCGGGGCCACGGCGAGTCCAGCGTCGGCTGGCCCACGTACGCACCGGCGGAGGTCGGCGCGGACCTGCTGGCCGTGGTCCGTGACATCGACGCCGGTCCGGCCGTGCTGGTGGGCAGTTCGTCCAGCGCGGCGGCGGTGGTCTTCGCCGCGACCGACGCGCCCGAGTTGGTCAGCGGCATCGTGCAGGTCGGCGCGTTCGTCGGTCAGCCCAAGCTCAACCCGTTGGTGCGGATGGCGATGTGGTCGGTGCTGCACAGCCCTCGACTGTTCGGGATGTTCCACAAGACGCTGTTCCCGGTGCACCGCCCCGCCGACGACGCCGCGTACCGCAGGTCGATGGTGGCCAACCTGCGCGAGCCCGGCCGGATGGCAGCGATGCGCGGTGTGATCGTGCCGGTCGAGCCGCACTGGACGGCCCGCGCCCCGCAGGTGCGGCAGCCGGTGCTGGTGCTGATGGGCACCAAGGACCCGGACTTCCCCGACCCGGGGGCCGAGGCACGAGCAGCCCGGCGGCTGTTCCGCACCGCCGAGGCCCGGATGATCGAGGAGTCCGGCCACTACCCGCACGCCGACCGGCCGCAGCGCATGGCCGACGAGCTGCTCGGCTTCCTGGCGGTGTGCACCGGTGCCTAGGGTCGGTCTCAACCAGCAGACAGTGGTGCGGGAGGCAGCCCGGCTGGCCGACGAGGTCGGCTACGAGCAGCTCACCCTGGCCGCGCTCGCCAGCCGGCTCGGGGTGGCGCTGCCCAGCCTCTACAAACACGTGCGGGGTGCGGACGCGCTGGCCCAGAAGTTGTCCGCGCTGGCCACCGCCGAGCTGGCCACCGAGCTGACCAGCGCCGCCGTCGGCCGCTCCGGTGGGGACGCTTTGCGGGCGATGGCCGACGCCTACCGCGACTACGCCCGCCGGCACCCGGGCCGCTACCCGGCGACCCAGCAGGTGCCCGACCCGACCGATCCCGAGCACGTCGAGGCGGGCGAGCGGGCGGTCGGCGCCATTTTCGCGGTGCTGCGCGGGTACGGGCTCACCGGCGACGACGCCGTGGACGCGACCCGTGCCCTGCGCAGCGCCCTGCACGGCTTCGTCGCCCTGGAGGCCGCGGGCGGCTTCGGCCTGCCCCGCGAACTCGACCGCTCGTACCACCAACTGGTCGCCAGCATGGACATCTCGTTCCGCTCCTGGCCGGTCACGGACGCCTGAACGGACCGGCCCGGGGCGGCCTCACCCCGCTCAGGGAATGGTCGTACCCTTCGGCGGGTGACTGACGGGGTGCAGCAACGGCCGGCACCACGGCGGCTCTGGCCGCTGTGGACGGTGTTCCTGGTGGTCGTCGTGCTGCTGGGCTGCGGCGTGCCGGCGGTGCTCGTCGTCGGAGTGATCCGGGAGAACGGCGCCCGGTCCACGTTCAGCCGAGCCGGCGTCTCGACGGCCGACGATCCCGCCACAGTGGCGGCCCGAGCGCTCGCCGACCGGATGACCACTCAGCTCAACCGGCAGTCCACCGCGCTGCTCGGTGGGGACCGCGCCGGTTTCCTCGCCGTCGCCGACCCCCCGGCACACGGTGACCTGCGCCGACGCTTCGCCGCGCTCCGCGAGCTCAAGGTGACAGTCTGGCGGGCCGAACCGAGCGGTCTGCCCGCACCGGTCGTCGGCAAGCCGGGGGAGTGGCGGCTCCTGGTGCGCTTCCAGTACTGCTTCGTCGTACCGAACTGCCGGCCCAGCCCGGTGCTGATCGGCACCCGTTGGCGGGAGAACGGCGACCAGCCCCGCCTGGTCGCGCTTGAGGAATCCAAGTCGGTGGAGACCGGCACCCGACCGTGGGAGATCAGCGATCTGGCCGTGGCGGTCGGCGCGCGGACCATCGTCGCCACCACCCCCGCCTTGCGCGGCAAACTGCCCGGTCTGCTCACCCAGGCCGAGGCGGCGGCCAAGGTCGCCGACGGGTACGCGCTGACCGGGTCGCCGCCGGACCGCTACCGGATCTTCTACGCCGGTCCCACCGAGTGGCAGCGGTGGTACGGCGGCGACCGCCCGGAGTGGACCGGCGGGTACGCGGTGACAGTCGGCGGCGGCCACCACGAGGTGGTGCTCAACGCCGAAGGGCTCTCCAGCAGCGGCACCGACGACCTGCTCCGGCACGAGCTGACGCACGCCGCTTCGTTGCCCGAGCGCGGCTACCCGGGCAAGACGACCTGGTGGCTGGTGGAGGGGTTGGCCGAGTTGGCAGGTGCCGGCGGCCAGGCGGTCGACCGGTACGAGGGCATCGCCGAGGTGCGCAAACTGGTCCGGGGCGGTTGGGACGGTCAGTTGGCGGGCGTCAACCCCGCCGCCGACGCCTCCGCCGAGCGGGTCGCCGGCAGTTACGGCGTCGGCTACCTCGCCGTCCGACACCTCGTCGACAGGTACGGGCCGCAGCGGCTGCTCGCCTTCTTCAAGGCCGTGGTGCACGAGCGCGACACCCTCGACGTTGCCGCCGAGCAGGCGTTCGGTGAGAAGTGGACGACGCTGCACGACGAGTGCGTCGCGTACATCCGCGCCGCCACCGCCTGACGGGCTGGTCGGCGGTGTGACGGTCGGTCGTACCATCGATGGGTGCGCCGCCCCCAGTTACCGCGGCCGGCCGGCACCACGCGGCCCCGCCTGCTCGTCGCCCTGACCGCCGTCGCCGTCCTCACCGCCACCACCGCCGCCTCCTGTGGCGACGACGCCCCGGAC
>NZ_JBSFBM010000395.1:0-5586 GCF_053592955.1 Micromonospora sp. NPDC002411
GTCTTCATCCACGACCCCGGCCTGGTCGCGCGCCGAGAAGTCACAGCGGTCCGGGGCCGTTGTGCCGCTGACGTGGTCGTGCGGGGGAGATGGACAGGCCGTGACCAGAAAGCTGGGCGTCGGCAGCGGCGAGCAGGGGGAGGCGCCGGCATGAGCCGACCGGGCTACGGCGGCGGTGACCTCCCCGCGGTCTTCCCCGACTGGTCGCCCTACCAGGACCTCGAGTCCGCGGCGCGCGCCTACCTGCGCGACCCGGACGTCGCCCTGGAGGCGCTCGGCGGTGTGCTGCGCGGCGCGTCGGTGCTCGGCTTCACGCTGGAGCGCTTCGTCAACGAGGTCAACGGCGTGTGGCAGGAGGTCGTCGTCTGCGACGGCAGCCGCCTGATCCTCTGGCACGGCGAGGACGTGCCGCCGGAGGAGGGTCCGCCCGGGTCGATGACGTCGTCGCTGCGGGTGGTGCCGGTCTCCACCATCACCGAGGTCGGCTGCCGCCGGCGGCTCAACCGGTCCGACAGCGGCGAGATCCGGGTCGACAGCATCGACGTCTACCTGCTGCTGACCTCACTCGACGAGGCGCCGCCGAGCGAGGAGATGGCCGGCACGCCACGACACGACGCGCTGCGCTTCGGCAAGACCCTCGACGACGGCGGGGCCGGGCAGATCGCCCGGTTGGAGGAATTCGCGCGGCTGGTCGCCTCGGTGGTCGGCCGTCCGATGCTCTGAGGCGTACCCCTTTCGGGGCTTCCGGACCGTGCCCGGCGGCAAGGGCGCCAACCAGGCGGTCGCCGCCGCACGGGCCGGGGCGGCCTGCGACTTCGTGGGTGCGGTCGGCGACGACGAGTTCGGTACGCAGCTGCGGACGAGCCTCGTCGGCGCGGGCGTGGACGTCCGGGGCCTGCGGACCGTCGCCGGTCCCTCCGGCGTGGCGCTGATCGGCGTGGACCGGGAGGCGGAGAACTTCATAGTGGTCGCGCCCGGGGCCAACGGCACGTTGACCGAGCTGGACGCCGACGACCGGGCCACGATCGCGGCGGCGGACGTGCTGCTGCTCCAACTGGAGGTGCCGCTGACCGCTGTGACCCAGGCGGCCGACTGGGCCCGGGCCGACGGCACCACAGTGGTGCTGAATGCCGCCCCGGCCGCGGCGCTGCCGACCGAACTGCTCGACCTGGTCGACGTGCTGGTCGTCAACGAACACGAGGCCGCCGTCGTGGCCGGGGTCTCCTCCGACGAACCACCGGTGCTGCTCGACGCGCTGCTGAAGCTGGTGCCCCGGGTGGTGCTGACCCTCGGCGCGCGCGGCGCCGCGTACGCCGACCGGCGCGGCCTGCGTCTCGCGGTCCCGGCGCCGCAGATCGAAGCGGTCGACACCACAGCCTCGGGCGACGCGTTCACCGGCGCGCTCGCCGTGGGCTGGGCCGAGCGCGGCGGCGCCGTCAGCGAGGACACCGTCACGGCGAGCCTGCGCTGGGCCTGTGCCGCCGGCGCGGCCTGCGCCCAGCGGCCCGGGGCGTCCACCGCCCTGCCCGACCGGCCGGTCATCGACGCCCTCTACGACGCGACCTACCGAGGTGCCCAGTGAGCTTCAACCCGTACGTCCCGCGCCCGATCGACAGGCCCACCGAGGTGCCGTTGGGCGGGCACGCCGACCTGAGCACCCTGGACGAGGCGAAGATTTTCGCCGCGCCGGGCGACCCGGCGGACTGGCCGGCCTGGCGGGAGCAGATCACCCGCTGGCGGGCCGACGCCCGGGACCGGATCGGCTACGTCGGCGAGCACTACGACGAGATCACCGGCGACTGCTTCAGCGTCTGCCTGGCCTGGCTCTGGGACGAGGCGCTCTACGACCACGAACGCGGCGTCTTCACCGTCGACGGGTTCCTCGACGCGGCCGGCCGGGACTTCGGGGGCTTCGACGGGGTGGTGCTCTGGCACGCGTACCCGGTTATCGGCCTGGACGACCGTAACCAGTTCGACTGGTACCGGGACGTACCGGAGCTGGCCGACGTGGTGCGCGCGTTCCAGGAACGCGGGGTGCGGGTCTTCGTCGACTACAACCCGTGGGACACCGGCACCCGCCGTGAGACGGGCACCGACGCCGAGGAGGTCGCCGAGCTGGCCGGCAAGCTCGGCGTCGACGGGGTCTTCCTGGACACCCTCAAGGAGGGCGCCGGGGAGCTGCGCGCCGCGCTGGACGCGGTCCGCCCCGGCATGATCCTGGAGGGCGAGAGCCGGGTTCCGTTGGCCCGCATCGCCGACCACGCGATGTCCTGGGCGCAGTGGTTCGCCGACTCCGAGGTGCCCGGTGTGCTGCGGGCCAAGTGGTTCGAGCGGCGGCACGTGCTGCACCACACCCGGCGCTGGCACCGCGACCACCTGGACGAGCTGCACTCCGCCTGGCTCAACGGCGTCGGCGTACTGGTCTGGGAAAGCGTCTTCGGTGTCTGGGTCGGCTGGAACGAGCGGGACCGCGCGGTGCTGCGGGCGATGCGCCGGGTGCAGAGCAGCCACGCCGCGTGGTTGCGCGCCGAGGACTGGGTGCCGCTCGCCGACCACCCCGGCCAGGGCCAGGTGTACGCGTCCCGCTGGACGCACGACGACCGGCCCCTGTGGACAGTGGTGAACCGGGGCGCGGACCACGACGGCCCGTGGCTGGTCGTCGACCCGAGCGCCGGGCGACGTTTCGTCGATCTGGTCACCGGTGTCGAGCTGACAGTCACCGAGACCGCCGACGGTCGACTCGCGGTGGGCGGTCCACTCCCGGCCGGCGCGATCGCGGCCGTCGCGGCCGGCACCGCTGCCGCGTACCAGCACGAGCCGCCGACCGGCGACCCGGCCTTCCCGGCCCGCGAGGCGGTACGCGTCCGCACCCCGTGGGCACCCCGGTTGCAGGTGCCGTCGGGCATGGTCGCCGTCGAGGGCGGCCGACGGGACCTCGTCGTCCGGCACCGGGTGCGGGAGACCGGGCTGTACGGCGAGGCGCCCTACGTCGACGAGTGGAAGCCGTTGCCGCCCCGACTGCACCACCCGGGCACGATGCGGCGCAGCGTGAAGCTCGGCCGCTTTGCCATCGCCGTCCGCGAAGTCACCCACTCCGAGTACGCCGAGTTCCTGCGCGCCAGCGGCTACCGCCCGGTGCGCCCCGAACGGTTCACGGCGGGCAGCGGACCGGCCGACGCCCCGGTGACCGGTGTGGAGCTCTCCGACGCGCGCGCGTACGCGGAGTGGGCCGGGCTGCGGCTGCCCACCGAAGACGAGTGGCAGGTCGCCGCCGAGGCGGGGCTGCTCGTACGGCGGGAGCCGTTGGTGTGGAACCTGACCGACAGCGAGCACTCCGACGGCCGTACCCGTTTCGCCATCCTCAAGGGTGGTGCCGCCTACCGGGCGGAGGGCTCCGACTGGTACCTCGACGGCGGCCCGCAACCGGCGGACGTCTCGGTGAAGTTGCTGCTCACCGGCGCCGGTCTCACCCGCTCCGACCAGGTCGGTTTCCGCTGCGCGGCCGACCTTCCCGAGACCACGGAGGTGACCCGGTGACCGCACCGCTGGACGGCGTCAAGGTCGTCGACCTGGCCACCCTGTTCGCCGGCCCACTCGCGGCGGCGTTCCTCGGTGACTTCGGCGCCGACGTGATCAAGGTGGAGCATCCGGTCAAGCCGGACCCGTCCCGGGGACACGGCCCGGCCCGCGACGGTGTGGGGCTCTGGTGGAAGGTCCTCGGCCGCAACAAGCGCACCGTGACCCTCAACCTGTCCGATCCGGACGGTGCCGCTTTGCTGCTCCGGCTGCTCGCCGACGCCGACGTGCTGGTGGAGAACTTCCGCCCCGGCACCCTGGAGCGGTGGGGGCTCGGCCCGGCCGAGCTGCACGCCGTCAACCCCCGGCTGGTGGTCACCCGGATCAGCGGCTTCGGGCAGGTCGGCCCGTACGCCCGCCGGCCCGGGTTCGGCACGCTCGCCGAGGCGATGAGCGGCTTCGCGGCGGCCACCGGGGAACCGGACGGCCCACCCACCCTGCCGCCCTTCGGGCTGGCCGACTCGGTCACCGCGCTCGCCGCCGCGTACGCGGTGATGCTGGCCCTGCGGGCCCGGGACGTCACCGGCACCGGGCAGGTCGTGGACCTCGCCATCATCGAGCCGATCATGGCGATGCTCGGACCGCAGATCACCTGGTACGACCAGATCGGCTACGTCCAGCCCCGGCTGGGGAACCGGTCCAACAACAACGCCCCGCGCAACACCTACCGGTGCGCGGACGGGCGCTGGGTGGCGGTCTCCACCAGCGCCCAGAGCATCGCCGAACGGGTGCTGCGGCTGGTGGGCCGACCCGAGCTGGTCGACGAGCCGTGGTTCGCCACCGGCAGCGGCCGGGCCGCGCACGCCGACGAGCTGGACGCCGCGGTGGGCGCCTGGGTCGCACAACGGGACCGCGACGAGGTGGTGGCCGCGTTCGAGGAGGCGCAGGCGGCGGTCGCGCCCGTCTACGACGTACGGGACATCCTCGCCGACCCGCAGTACGCGGCACTCGGCACCGTACGCACCGTGCCGGACGAGGAGTTGGGCGAGGTACGGATGCAGAACGTGCCGTTCCGGCTCACCGGGACACCGGGCGAGATCCGGCACGCCGGACGGCGGCACGGTCAGGACACCGACACGGTGTTCGGGGAGCTCGGCCTGACCGACGAGGAGTTGGCCGCGCTGCGCGAACGGGGCGTGCTCTGATGCTGCTGAGCTGGCTCTACGTGCCCGGTGACCGCCCGGACCGGTTCGCCAAGGCGGTCGCCTCGGGCGCCGACGCGGTCATCCTCGACCTGGAGGACGCCGTGGTCGCCGGGCGCAAGGCGTACGCCCGCGACGCCGTCGCAGAGTTCCTCGCCGACACGCACCCGGTGCCGGTGCAGGTCCGGGTCAACGAGCTGACCGGCCCGGACGTCGACGCCGACCTGATGGCGGTGACCGGCCGGCCCGGGTTGAACGGGCTACGGCTGCCGAAGGTCGAGTCGGCCGCGACGGTGACAGCCCTCGGAGAGCGGGTCAACGTACCCCTGCACCCGCTGATCGAGTCGGCAGTCGGGCTGGAGTCCGCGTACCCCATCGCCGCAGCCCACCCCGCGGTGGCCTCGATCGGCCTCGGTGAGGCCGACCTGCGCTCCGACCTCGGGGTGAGTGACGACGACGGCCTGCTCTGGGCGCGCGGCCGGGTGGTGGTCGCGGCCCGCGCGGCCGGCCTGACCCCACCGGCGATGGCGGTGTACGCCGACGTGGTGGACCTCGACGGTCTGGCCGCGTCGTGCGCGGTCGGGCGACGGCTCGGGTTCCTCGGCCGCACGGCGATCCACCCGCGCCAGCTCCCGGTGATCGTCGAGGCGTTCCGTCCGGCCGAGCAGGAGGTGGCCCGCGCCGCCGAACTGCTGGCCGCGGTGGCGGACGCGGAATTGCGGGACTCGGGGACCGTGGTCCTGCCCGACGGCCGGTTCGCGGACCGGGCGATGGTGGCCGCCGCCCAGCGCCCGCCCCTGCCGCCCCCCTTCGTTCCGTTGATCATGAAGTTATCGCCACTTTCCACGGCGCGTCGTGGCAATAACTT
>NZ_JBSFBM010000396.1:0-5585 GCF_053592955.1 Micromonospora sp. NPDC002411
CCTCCGTTGTCGCGGCCGCCGTCGGCCTGTCGTGCCGTCGTTGCGTCGCGCTACCGGTCCGACCATTATGCGCCCCGGCCGCCGGACTCCGGTCGACCCTCGCGGGGACCGCGAACCGGCGCCTGCGGGATCTCCTCCTCGTCGTCGGAGCCGGGCGACGTCACCTCGTGGGCCAGCTTCACGGCGGCGAGGGCGACCTCCATCAGGTCGAACTCGTCGGTGAGCGTCTCCACGATCACCCGGTACGGGTCGAGGTCGTCCTCCAGCAGGCTCTCCCGCAGCGCCGCCTGGGTCAGCTCCAACCGGCGGGTCCGCATGTCCGCGACGGTGGGGATCTTGTCGATGGTGATCCGCTGGCCGGTCACCCGCTCGATGGTCTTGAGCATCCGGTGTTCGCGCGGCTCGGCGAGGGTGATCGCCACACCCTCGCGGCCGGCCCGGCCCACCCGGCCGATCCGGTGCACGTACGACTCCGGGGCCGACGGCACGTCGTAGTTGACGACGTGGGTGAGCTGCTCGACGTCCAGCCCGCGGGCCGCCACGTCGGTGGCCACCAGCAGGTCCGCGGTGCCCGCCCGCAGCCGGCCCATGACCCGGTCGCGCTGCTCCTGGCTCATGCCACCGTGCAACGCCTCGGAGCGGTAGCCCCGCCCGTTCATCGTCTCGGTCAGCCGGTCGACCTCTTCGCGGCTGCGGCAGAACACGATCGCGGCGGTGGGCGACTCGACGTCCAGCACCCGGCCCAGTGCGGCCGGCTTGTGCGCCCGGGTCACGATGTACGCGCTCTGCCGCACCCGGGGCGCCTCACCCGCGACCGGCTGCTCCCGACCGATCTCGATCCGGACCGGATCGTTCAGGTGCTGCCGGGCCATCCCGTCGATGCGCGAGGGCATGGTGGCCGAGAAGAGAACCGTCTGCCGCTGCGCCGGAGCGTGTTCCAGGATCGCCTCGATGTCCTCGGCGAAGCCCATGTCGAGCATCTCGTCGGCCTCGTCGAGCACCACCGTGGCCAGCCCACCGAGGCGCAGGGTGCCCCGGGCGATGTGGTCGAGGGCGCGTCCCGGGGTGGCCACCACCACGTCCACACCGCTGTCGAGTGCCCGCAGCTGCCGTCCGATCGGCTGCCCACCGTAGATCGGCAGCACCCGGGCGCCCAGGTCCTTGCCGTAGCGGTGGAACGCCTCGGAGACCTGCACTGCCAGCTCACGCGTCGGCACCAACACCAGCGCCACCGGGTCACCGCCACGACGGTGAGCCGTCATGAGGTTCAGCAGCGGGAGCGCGAACGCCGCCGTCTTGCCGGTGCCGGTGGCCGCCTGACCCAGGAGGTCCCGACCCTCCAGAAGCGGTGGGATCGCCTCCCGCTGGATGGGTGTGGGCTCCTCGTAGCCGAGGGCGGACAGCGCGCCCAGCAGCTCGGCGCGCAGCCCGAGCTCGGTGAAGGCGTTCACCTCGTCGGTGCCGGCGGGGGTGGCGTCGGACGGTGCGTCGTGCTGTGCAGGTGCGGAACTCATGTGCCAAGCCTTTCATCACGCCGTCCGGGCCGCTGCGCCGACCGCCACATGAACGCGACAGGTGCCCCACCGGCACGCCGCCGACGGTGGTCCCGGTCAGGCGGGGGTGCTCAGGATCGCCAGGATCATCACCGCGGCGAGGATCGCGTCGAGCACCCCGCAGAACTCGGTGTAGCCGCGCGGCACCACCCGGCCGGACCGATGGTGCGCCAGGTCCCACCCGGCGTGCGCCAGCCAGCCGAGCGCCACCAGCCATTCGGCGCTCCGCCCGCCAACCACGACCGCGACCAGCGTCAGGGTGCCCCAGACGGCGAGACCGACGAGTTGGGTGGCGAGCACACCGGGACCGCGCAGCGTGCGCCGGTACAGGCCGATCAGCAGGTAGCCACCGGGCAGCACCAGCATCGTCCACGGGCTGAGCACCCCCGGGGCGAGCCACATGTCCGCGGTCACCAGCAGCGCCAGCCCGGTCGGCCAGCGGTGGGCGAGCGCCACCACGGCCGGGTGTCGACGGATCACCGCCGGCGACTCGTGCCGATGCCGCACCGCCACCAGCACCATCGCCGGCACCATCAGCAGGTGGCCGCCGAGCAGCAGGCCGTCGGCGTTGAGCAGGCCGGTCCAGTACGGCACGAACAGCAGCAGGAACGGGACGTACATTGCGGCGGCCATCTCGCCGACCCCACGCCAGTGGTGCGCCCGGTAGCGCATCCACACCGTCATCCCGACGGTCATGGTGGTGGCCATCACCAGCGCGGCCACCTCCGGGCGGGCCAGCGTGTCGGTCGCCCCCAGAGCGGCACCGCCCATCTCGAACAGCGGCCCGAGCAGCAGCATCCCGGCGACCATCGCCAGCGCCATCTCGCCGAGATGCCAGAGCAGCCGTCGCGTACCGCCGGCCGGCGACACGTCGGTCCGCGTCGTGTCCGTGGGTGCCGGCTGGTCGGTCGTCAGCGGCCCGGGCGACGGTACGCGGGCGGCGGGGTCGGCGTACATCCGTGTGTTTTCCATGTGCTGACAGTGCCGGCGTTCCAGCTCGGTGGGCAGACGCGTCCGTCACCGGATATTCGTGCGCGGCGCACGGTCCGACCGTGACAATTCGCATGGGTGGACCGGGCGGCGTGCGGTCCTAGGATCGACGGGTGACGAGCGAGGTGGCGACTCCCCGGGCGGACCGCCGGTTGCTCCGGGCCCGGCGGGCGACGTTGCTGTCGCTGGCCGTCGGGATGTGGGCGACCGTCCTGCTGCCGGCGGTCGGCCTGAGCCGTGAGCCGGACGTCGGCCGCGTCGCGCTCGGCGCGGTCGGCATCCTCGCCTTCGCGGCCACCCAGACCGCCGTGTTGTACGCGGCGGTCACCCCCTGGCTCGCGCAGCGGTGGCGACGGCGCGCCCAGCTCGGCCTGGCCGTCGTGGCGGTACTGACCGTGCCGTTGGTGGCCCCGGTCGCGGCCGGGGTCTGGCCGACCTGGGCGTGGCTCGGCGCTTCCCTGGTCGGGATGGCCCCGTTGGTGGTCCGCCTCCCCGGAGCGTTGGCGGTCACCGCCGGTGCCCTCCTGGTGTCGGCCGCGGTGGCCTGGTGGACCGGCGGATCGGTCGGGCGGTCCCTGGCTGTGACGGGCGGTGTCGGGGTGGGCGTGGCGGCGGTCAACAGGTTCCAGGTCTGGTTCTGGGACCTGCTGGTGGAGGCCCGGCAGGGCCAGGCCGCCCAGGGCAGGCTGGCCGCCGCCGAGGAGCGGCTGCGCTTCGCCCGCGACGTGCACGACCTGCTGGGGCACAGTCTCACGGTGATCGCGCTGAAGGCCGAACTCGCCGCGCGGCTCGCCCCGGTCGACCCGGTGCGGGCCGGTCGGGAGGCCGCCGAGGTGCAGCGGCTCGCCGCGTCCGCGCTCGCCGAGGTCCGCGAGAGCGTGCACGGCTACCGCGCGGTCGACCTCGGCGAGCAGTTGGCCGCCGTGGCGGAGGTGCTCCGGTCGTGCGGAGTGCGCTGCACGGTGCCGCCGCCACCGGCGGACCTGCCGCAGCCGGCCGCTACCGAACTGGCGGCGGTGCTGCGCGAGGCCAGCACCAACGTGCTGCGGCACAGCCGCGCCGACTGGTGCCGGATCCACATCGACCGGGAGGGGAACGTGGCCAGGATGACGGTGGCCAACGACGGCGCCGGCGAGAGCGGCCCGGACGAGCACAGCCACGGCCTGCGGGGTCTGGCCGACCGGTTGGCCGCGGCCGGGGGAGAGCTGCGGGTACGTCGCCAGGACGCGGTGTTCACAGTCGAGGCCACAGTGCCGGTGCCGTCGTGATCCGCGTCCTGCTGGCCGACGACGAGGACCTGATCCGGGTGGCGGTCGCCGCGCTGCTCGGCCTCGAACCGGACATCGACGTGGTGGCCCACGCCGCCGACGGGCCGACGGCGGTCACCGCGACGATCGCGCACCGCCCGGACGTCGCCGTGGTGGACCTGGAGATGCCCGGCCTGGACGGCATCGCCGTCGCCGCCGAGCTGGCCCGCGTCCGTCCTGAGTGCGCGGTGGTCGTGTTGACCGGGCACGGCCGCCCGGGGCACCTCCGTCAGGCGTTGACCGCCGGGGCGCGGGGCTTCGTGCCCAAGGGGTCGCCCGGTGGGGCGCTCGCCGACGTCATCCGCCGGGTGCACGCCGGCGGCCGGTACGTCGACCCGTCGCTGGCCGCCGACGCACTGACCCTGCCGGCGTGCCCGCTCACGCCTCGGGAGTTGGAGACGCTGCGGTTGGCCGAGTTCGGCGCACCGGTGGCGGTGATCGCCCGACGGGTGCACCTGTCCACCGGCACGGTCCGCAACCACCTGTCGGCGGCCGTCCAGAAACTCGGTGCCGCCGATCGGGCCGAGGCGGTCCGTGCCGCCCGGGACAACGGCTGGCTCTGATCCGCGCCGACGACCATCTCGGTGTCCGACGCGTAGATCTTGGACACTTTCCGTTCCACGAGAACGGAAACTGTCCAAGATTGCTCCAGTGATCGGGGTCGGGCGGCGCACCGGTCCGGCGTTCGGCTGGCGACCCGCCCCGTTAGCGTGTCGGAGTGCGTACGGTGGAACTGGTCTGCTCGCCCGGGTTGGAGACGGCAATCCGGTCGACCTGGGTGCGGCTGGCGGCGGCGGGTCTGCCCAGCCTGGCCCGCAACATCCATCCGACCAACCGGCCGCACCTCACCCTCGCCGCGGTGGACGATCTTCCACCCGGCGTCGAGCGCCGTCTGGCCGAGCTGTTCGACGACGCGCTGCCGGTGCCGGTCACCCTCGACCGCGTCGTGGTTCTCGACGGCAGCGCCCCGTTGGTCTGGCTCGTCCGACCCACGCCCGCGCTCACCTCGCTGCACGCCGCCGTCTGGGACGTCCTCGCCGACACCGAGGGGCAGCGTCCGTGGCACGCGCCGGGTGCGTGGGTGCCGCACCTGAGCCTGGCGCTCCGGTTCCGCAACGCCGACCTACGGCTGGCCCGGGCCGTCGCGGGCGGGCAGCGCCCGGCGGGCTCGTTCGACGGCGCTCGCAGCTACGACGGCACGGACCGGACGGTGTCCCCGCTGACCCGACTCCGCTGAGGTCGTCGCGGTGCTGGGGGCGATGATGGCGTCATGAGTGCTACCGAGGGCCGGGCAATGGCCGAGTTGGCCGCGCTGCTGGCCGACGGCACCCGAGCCGGCATCTGCGTCGCGCTGCTCGACGGTCGGGCGTGGACCGCCGGGGAACTCGCCCGGCGTGCCGGGGTCGCGCCGTCCACGGCCAGCGACCACCTCAGCCGGCTGGTGCGGGGCGGGCTGCTCGTGGAGGAACGGCAGGGCCGGCACCGCTACCTGCGGCTGGCCGGGCCGTCGGTGGCCCAGCTGATCGAGCAACTGGCCGGCCACGCCCCGGCCCCACCCGCGCCCACCGGCTCGCTGCGCGCGGCGACGGCCAGCGCCGCCCTGACGTACGCCCGGACCTGAAGCCCGGTGACCTGGTGTGCTTCGACCCGCCGGCGGTGGACGCCGCCACGCAGGCTGCGACCACCAGGGGGATCAGGACGTCATCCACGCGTCCAGCCTAGAGGCGCCGCGCCC
>NZ_JBSFBM010000397.1:0-5562 GCF_053592955.1 Micromonospora sp. NPDC002411
CCTCGGGGGCGCGTCGGCTGGTCGAGATCTGCGCGGGGCTCCCGCTTGCGGTGCGCATCGTCGGATCTCGGCTCCGGGCCCGCCCCAGCTGGACGCCGTCCGCCCTCGCCGACCGCTTGGCGGACGAGAATCGACGACTCGACGAGCTGCGGCTGGGCGACAGGGCCATCAGGTCGACCTTCCAGTCCACGTACGACGAATTGAGCGACGTGGACCGGCTGGTGTTCCGGCGAGCCGGGGCGCATCCGGGTGTGTTGTTCGGCGTCGAGTCGGCGGCCCGTCGGTGCGGACTTGGTCGACGGGCCGTGCAGGATGCCTTGGACCGGCTGGTCGACGCCTTCCTGGTCGAGGCGCCGACACCGTCGAGTTATCGGCTGCACGACCTCCTGCGGTTGTTCGCTGCCGAGATGCTTGAGCGGCAAGAGACACCCGACGACCGTGCTGCCTGTCTGATCCGGCAGCTGGATTGGCTGCGGGACGTGGCCGCTTCCGGCGGCGACGTCGCGTATGAACGCGACAACATCCTGGCCGTGCTGCGCACCGCGGTTGCGGAGGGACTCACCGATCAGGCGTGGGCACTGGTGGAGGCGGTACACCCGCTGCTGACCGCAGCCGACGACCACGTTTACCGGCTACAGCTGTGGCGTTCGGTGAAGCGAGCGGCAGCCGATGAGCGGAGAAGGGTGCGGGCATTGCGATGGGTCTCGCATTCCTACGGACTGGCCGGCGAGGTCGAGCGTGAGCTGGCCACGGCGCAGGACGCCGTCGCAGTCGCCGAGCGACTCGGCGATCCGGGAGAGCTGGCACAGACCACGCGTCGGCTGGGCGAGGCGCTGCGGGCGCACGGCAGTTCGGATGAGGCGGAAGAGCAGTTGCTCCGGGCCCTGCGACTGTTCCAACGATCGCACGCCGTCGAGGAGGAGATCGAGGTTCGCTCCGCCCTGGGCGTCCTCTACAACACCCTTCATCGTCCGGAGCGCAGCATTCCCGTACTGGAACGAGCGGCAGTGCTCCTTTCGGCGCCGGAGACGGCTTTGCACGGCTACGTGCTCCTGGGGCTGGCCGCAGGACACAAGCTCGCCGGCCACCCGACGGAGGCGTCTGCCCTGACGAGGCGGGCCTTCAGCATTGCCGACCGTCTGGACGACGAGTTCCTCCGCGGATATTGCCTCCATGAGCGTGGCTGGCTCGCTGTGGAGGACGAGCGGCACCGTGACGCCGAAAAGGACTTCCGCGCGATGCTGGAGATCTTCCTGCGGATTCGACATGGCGCCGGGGTAGGCGCGGCGCACCAAGCCCTCGGATCGGTCGCTGCCGCTCAGGGCCGTCGGGACGAGGCATCACAGGCGTTCCGAGCGGCGATCAACGAGTACGAGAGGCTGGGCAACAGCAACCTCGCCGACGAGGCCCGGAGTTCCCTGTCGGCGCTGGATTCGCCCTCCCGGAACCCATCAGGCTCCTGATCCTGGACGCCCGTCAAAGCGGGTCCGGCCTTCTGGCCTTGCCGATCACGCCGAGGTGGGTGTGCTCGAATCCTTCGGCTGTCTTGAGGCCGTAGCCGAGGCCGCGATCGACGGCGATGTGGAACACCCAGGCAAGTGCCAGAACTCCGAGCCAACCGATCGGGTCGCCGAACCCGGCCGCGGCCACGGCTACCGCGCCCAGCGCAGCCGGCAACGCGTAGGAGTGCGCAAGGTTGTAGCAGAAGGCCCCGAGGCGTGGCCCGCGCAGGTAGCCGAGCATGGACAGGTCGAAGACGAGGAAGAGGGCAAGCAGCGACCACCACGGGTACCCGGCGGTGACGGTCACGACGACGGCGAAAGCCGCGACGACGAGGCCCTCGACGCGCTGTACTGCGACCGGACTCAGATACGGCATCTCCCACCTCGATGTCGGTCAGGGACACTGGTGGGTGGTCTTCCCGTCGATGGCCTGACCTCGGGAAGAGGATAGACCGGGGGTGACGACCCTCGTGCTTCGTTGATGGACACAGCTTCGTCGAAGGCGACCAGCCGCCCCGCCGCCGTCGGGCCGGATCCACGGGCGCTGGCCCGGGTCGAAGACCTCCGGCAAGCCACGGACGCACTCGGCGGCGTGCAAGCAACGCCTCGCCTCGAACGTGACAGTGATCTTCTGGCCCTCGTACGTCTTCTTTTCGGTTGGGCTGCTCATGCGGCCTCCGTCGTCGCCATGATCGGCCGTACAGTCCGTTCAGTCACTGACCCTGCTGTGGGCCTGGTACACCAGGTCCTGATACTCGGGGTGCCTGGCGATCCATCCCGCGATAAATGGGCAGGTGGCCAGGACCAGCAGGTGCGCGGCGCGCGCCTCGTCGAGGGCGGTGCGAGCCAGCGCTGCCCCGACTCCCCGGCCCTCGTACTCCGGCGAGACCTCGGTGTGTACGAACGCGACGAGTTCGGTGGTACGGATGTACTGCGCGACGCCCGCGACCTTGGAGTCTCCGTCGACGCGTGCCTCATATCGCTTGGCCTCGGGGGCATCGCTCACTCTTACTGCCATCTGTTCTCCATGTGTCTTTGGCGTGGATCTCAAAGCCACGCTGGTTCGGTCGTTGATGTGTCACTTGGTGCGACCGGCCTCCTGGACCGACCCGTTGTCAGGACTCGGTGGGCGGGCGCAGCCATCTCCGCGTCGTCTCGGTGAAACGCGCGCTCCAGCGGTCACCACCCAGTGTGCGTCAGCAACCGGACGCGACCAGTGACACCGCGTCACGTGCGGTGATGACACGGCGCCACTACCGGGTCAGCTGCATACGGTGCCGGGAGGACCTCGACCCCTGCAGGTCATTGAGGGGTACCGGACGCCGAACTCCGGCATGGCGCCCGCGTTCAGACCTCCGGCCATGCGCATGTGCAGGCGCAGCCCGCGCGATCGACGGCGGGTACGTCCCCGATGGGTGTCCTGCTTCGGGGGAGCGGGTCGTCCCGGACCTCACGTTCGGGACGAGCCGCTCGCAGCGCCTGGGTGACCTGCATCCCAACCCTTGCCGAATCACGCCGCTGAGTCGGTGACCGCCACTGCACGGTTCCTTCTGGCACCGCAGGCCGATGGAACCACACTTCGCGGCGCCTGAGGTTCGGCGACGGCTAACCGGTCCGGAGCCGCTCGGACAGCTCGCAGACCGCCGCCTCGTATCGATCGTCCGTCACGCACGGCTGATGACCGCACATCGGGGGCCACACTGTGTCACGGCCTCGGGCATCGAGCTCCTGCGGATCCCGAAGCCTACGGTCCACCTCGGACCGCTGCCGCAGCGCGTCGTCGTCACCCCCGCGTCCGGACGTGAAGATCCAACTGCCGATGGGATCGGTGTCACGCCACAGGTTCACCCAGCGCCAGCCCAATCGGCAGCCGGCCTCACTCAGCACATCCCTGCCCACGTACGCCGGGAACAGCGTGCTGTAGAGGCGTCTCAGCGGTGAACCGTGCGTCAGCAGGGCAACCTTGGAGAGCACGGACGGCTCCAGTTGCAGGACGCTCGCCAGGGCGAGTACCGACCCGTGGCTGTGCGCCGCTACCAACACGTACCTTCCTTGCCGGACCAGCATGCTGATACGGCACGCGAGTTCGGGCACGGCGCGCTCGGCGTAACACGGTGGGGCGAAGGGGTGAGCGGCACGCGGCCAGAACATTCCGAGATCCCAGAGCATGCCGATGTAGCGACGAAAAGTGGTCGTACGGTAGGCGAACAGCCCTCCGAAGAACAGACCGAGAAACAGCAACGCCATCAGGTAGCTTCCCAACTGAGTGCCCGCGCTGACGAAATCGGACGGCAGGCTGACCAGGCCCTCCACGGCGACACTGGGCTGCAACTCGTCCAGGGCCAAAAGTGTGAAAGCCAGGCTCAGTGCGACGAGGCAGCAGTAGGTCAATCCGAGCGGACACAGCCGTTCCGTGAATTGCGCCCGGGCGATTGCGTCGCGCACTTGTGTCCGCCGTCGGGCGGTCCCCGCATCTGCCTCAGGAAAGTCGCGCGCGACGATGTCGTCCGCTGACCGTCGTCGGTTCCTCCGCGTGAACAGCACCATCACCGCACCCGCGACCGCTGCGCCAATGACCGACACGAAGAACCCGAACATCGTCCACTTGTATGCCAGAACAGGGCTGGTGGGCAGCACGTCGGGGGTGGGCAGATCGCGGTCGAGGTAGTCCGATACGCGGTAGTTGAATTCGGTGGCGAAGATGACCGCCAGTCCCACCGCCAGACACGCGAACAGCGGCGCACCCGACCAGCGCAGCCTGCCCAGGCTGCCCTCCCGGCCCACCAGCGCGGCGATCCCGAGCAGCGCGAGCAGGACGCCCTGCGTCCCGAAGAGCAGGACGACCGCGACGTCGTGGCCGGGCAGTCCGTTTTCGGCGGGCCATTCGCCGCGGTCGAACGCGACCCGCCCGATGACGGCGATCGTCACCACCACGGCAGTCGACCGCAGGGCATGGACCATCCCATCGACCACGGGGGTGCCGGCTACGGCGTCGATGACGGAAGGTACGCACGCCAGTACGACAATGACGACAAGGGTGAGCGCGGCGCAAAAAGTGAGCAGGACGTCGAGGAGGCTCGGTCCACGCGCAGCCCACAACGCCGCAATCAGACTGAGATCGAGCACAGCGAGACCGGCCGCCACATGGATGGAGCGAAGTCGCACCACACCCGGCGTGGCGTTACGTGTCCCGATCGCGCCCAGTGCCGTGTCGCCCGGCTCGCCTGTAGGTGGGATGAAGTTGTCGTACCAGTGGCCGCACCGGGAGCCCACCAGCCACAACACCCAGATCGCGGCGACGGGCACCAGCGACAACAGCGCAATGCGCAATCCGACCGGTTGACCGCCGAGCCAGGACAGCCAGGTCCGGCCCCCGAGGCAACTACCCAGGGACATGCACTTGCACGCGAGCAGGTCCAACGCCACGCCGACGAAAGACAAGACGTACAGGGCCGTGAGGCTCAGGCCGATCAGCCGGCAGCCTACCCAGACCACACCGCCGCTGACCTTCGCCCTCGGCCGCATCCATGCCGCGACGTTGCATGCCATGAACGGCAACAGCAACACCAGCGACAGCGTCCTCGCGGCGGCTCCGCTGCGTAGATCGCTCCACCGGTACGTCTCCAACACCACGCCGCAGGCGCCTCGGGAGTCACCATAGCCTCTGCGGGGCCGGTAGAAGCCGCCCTTGCTGTCGCCGGCGACCCGCTGCACGTGCGGCCGATCCAGGATGTCATCCGCGCCGGCACCCATCACGCCGTGCACCCGCAACTCAACGACGTCACCCGGGGGGTGGCACCCACCCCGTGCACGGCGCGGCGATGATTCCGGCATTCCTACCTCGCAGGCTGGGACAGGCCTCGGAGCGAAGCGCTGGCCAGCCGCGCATACCCGAAGAGGCCCATTACAGACGGGGGATCCCCACCACCCTTTGTCTACGCCGACAACCCGGGGTCGTTCGGACGTGGTGATCACGGTGAGTGCGGCGTCGGCGCCGAGCAGCCCTTCCGGGGGACGGCCGAAGAAGAGCATGGCCAGGGGCATCTCGGCCGTGTCCAGC
>NZ_JBSFBM010000398.1:0-5545 GCF_053592955.1 Micromonospora sp. NPDC002411
GGTTGCCGACGTGCACCAGGCCGGTGAGGGGGATCGGGAACGCCGGCAGGGTCATCAGTCGCAGCGCCAGCGGGAAGCCCATGACGTGCGGAAAGGTCCCCGGCAGTCGATCGCTGAGCCGGAACCCACAGACCCGGTCGTAGTCGGCCAGGCGTGCCCGGTCGACTGTCACCCCGCCGACGGCCAGCTCGACCGTCGGCAGGCCGCTCCCGCGCCGCCCGCCGCCGAGTCCCGGTAGCGCGCCGAGCAACGCCCGGCGGTTCAGCGCCCCGACCGCCGGCATCCGGGGCAGGCCGATCCGGGTGCGGCTGCCCGACGCCGGTTCGAGAGCCGCGGCCAGGGTCTCCGCGGTCAGCGTCTCGGTCGGGCCGTCGATCAGCTCGTGCAGGGAGAGGTCGTCGTCCGGCTCTTCCTTGCCCCGCATCACGCCCCCAGCAGGCTCTGGCCGCAGACCCGGACCACGTTTCCGCTGACCGCACCGCTGGCCGGCCAGGCCAACCAGCCGATCGTCTCGGCCACGTCCACCGGCAGGCCGCCCTGGGCCAGGCTGTTCATCCGCCGGCCCGCCTCACGGACCACCAGCGGGATGCGCGCGGTCAGCCGGGTCTCGATGAAGCCGGGGGCCACCGCGTTGACGCTGATGCCCCGCTCCCGCAGGGTCGGCGCGAGCGAGTCGACCAGCCCGATCACTCCGGCCTTGCTGGTGGCGTAGTTGGTCTGACCCCGGTTTCCGGCGATCCCGGCGATCGAGGAGACCGACACGATCCGCCCGCCGGTCGGAATCAGCCCGCGCTCCAGCAGCACGTCGTTGATCCGTTCCTGGCTGGAGAGGTTGACGTCGAGGACCTGGTCCCACCGGTCGGCGTCCATCCGGCCGAGCGTCTTGTCCCGGGTGATGCCGGCGTTGTGCACCACCACGTCGACCCGGCCGTGCCGGCTGGCCAGGTGGTCGGCGAGCCGGGTCGGCGCGTCCGGTGCGGTCAGGTCGAGCTGCACGGCGGTGCCACCGATGTCGTTCGCCACCGCCGCCAGCGCGTCCCCGGCGGCGGGGATGTCCAGGGCGACCACCCGTGCGCCGTCGCGGGCGAGCACCGTGGCCAGCGCCGCGCCGATCCCCCGGGCGGCGCCGGTGACCAGCACCACCTGCCCGTCCAATGGGCGCTCCCAGTCGGCCGGGACGGTCGCCTCGCCGGCACCGACCCGGATCACCTGACCCGAGACGTACGCGGACCGCCCGGAGAGAAGGAAGCGGAGCGTCGACTCGAGGCTGGTGAGGACGCCGTCCCCGGCCCGGGTCACGTAGACGAGTTGGGCGGTGGTGCCCCGACCGAACTCCTTGCCGATGCTGCGGACCAGCCCTTCCAGGGCGCGCTGGGCGGTCGCCTCGCGGGGCGTCGGGCACTCCTGCGGCGGGGTGCCCAGCACGATCACCCGGCCACTGGGCAGCACGGCCCGGGCGTGCGGGTGGAAGAAGTCGTAGAGCTGGCGGAGCTGTGTGGAGTCGGTGATGCCGCTGGCGTCGTACACCAGGGCTCCGAAGCGGTCCTGGGGTCCGGCGCCGGCGGCATCGCGCAGCTCGACCCCGGCGGCCGTCAGGATCGTGCCGACCGGCTCGGCGAGCCGACCGCCGGTGGCCGCGCCGAGCACTGCCGGACCAGGCAGCAGCGGGTCGCCGAGGTGGTGCCGGCGCAGTCGAGGCGGATCGGGAAGCCCGAAGCGCTTGACCACCGTGCGACCGGCGGCCGATTGGACGAAGCTCGCGTACCTGTCGGTCATGGGCGTAGCCTACTGGCGAGTAGGGTTCGAGCAACACTTTGCGAGGAGGCGGATCGTGCAGAGCATCCGGAGGGTCGCGGTCATCGGGGGCAACCGCATCCCCTTCGCCCGTTCCAACTCCCGCTACGCCGACGCGTCCAACGCCGACCTGCTCGGCGCCGCGCTGGACGGCCTGATCGCCCGGTACGGGCTGGCCGGGCAGCGGGTCGGCGAGGTCGTGGCCGGGGCGGTGCTCAAGCACTCCCGCGACTTCAACCTCACCCGCGAGGTGGTCCTCGGCTCCCGGCTCGACCCGCACACCCCCGCGTACGACCTCCAGCAGGCCTGCGGCACCGGCCTGGAAGCGGCGATCCTCGTCGCCAACAAGATCGCTCTCGGTCAACTCGATGTGGGTATCGCCGGGGGTGTCGACACCACCTCCGACGCGCCGCTCGCGGTCAACGAGGAGATGCGACGCACGCTGCTCAAGCTCAACAGCGCCCGCACCCTGGGCGAGCGGTTGAAGGTCGCCGCCCGGCTGCGCCCGCTCCAGCCGTTCAAGCCCGACCTCCCGCGCAACGCCGAACCACGTACCGGCCTGTCCATGGGTGACCACGCCGCCCGCACCGCGCTGCACTGGCAGATCGACAGGCGATCCCAGGACGAGTTGGCGCTGCGCTCGCACCAGCGGCTCGCCGCCGCGTACGACAGGGGCTTCTTCGACGACCTCATGACGCCGTACCTGGGGCTGACCCGCGACCAGAACCTGCGCCCGGACACCAGCGTGGAGAAGCTCGGCTCGCTCAAGCCGGTCTTCGGCACCCGTGGCCCGGACGCCGAGCAGGCCACCATGACCGCTGGCAACTCGTCACCGCTCACCGATGGCGCATCCGCCGTGCTGCTGGCCAGCGAGGAGTGGGCCGCCGCGCACAACCTGCCCGTGCTGGCCTGGTTCAGCTGGTCGGAGACGGCGGCGGTGGACTTCGTGCACGGCGACGAAGGGCTGCTGATGGCCCCCGCGTACGCGGTGCCCCGGATGCTGGCCCGGGCCGGGCTGACGTTGCAGGATTTCGACTACTACGAGATCCACGAGGCGTTCGCCTCGCAGGTGCTGGCCACACTGGCCGCCTGGGAGTCGCCGGAGTTCTGCAAGGACCGGCTCGGCCTGGACGCACCGCTCGGCGCGATCGACACCGACCGGCTCAACGTGAACGGCTCCTCGCTGGCCGCCGGGCACCCGTTCGCCGCCACCGGCGGGCGGATCGTGGCGACCTTGGCCAAGCTGCTGGCCGAGAAGGGCAGCGGACGCGGGCTGATCTCCATCTGCGCGGCCGGTGGTCAGGGCGTGACAGCGATCCTGGAGCGGTGAGCGGAAGGTCGCTTACCGAGTCACCTGGCACCAGACGTTAACGGCCTGTTCAGTAGTCGGCCCGCTGGCGGAGAGTTCACCGCGCAACGGTGATCGCTGCCGCGTCCTCGACGCGGCGCTGATCACTCCTGCGTGCGGAACGGGGCCGTATCACCATGGAGTCTGTCGTTCCACGAACGATCACCCTCTCGGTGGTCATCCCGATGTTCAACGAGACCGCGGTCATCCCGGCCCTCGTCGCCCGGCTGCGACCGGTGCTCGACGCGCTCGGCGTCGACTACGAGGTGGTCGCCGTCGACGACGGTAGCCGGGACGACACCGTGTCGGTGCTCTTCGATCACGGCCGGGACTGGCCCCAGCTCCGGGTGCTCCGACTGCGGCGCAACAGCGGTCACCAGGCGGCGTTGACCGCTGGCCTGCACCGGGCCGTTGGAAACTGGGTGGTCAGCCTGGACGCCGATCTTCAGGATCCGCCGGAGACCATCGCCGAGATGCTTCGGGTGGCCCGCGAGGACGGGGTGGACGTCGTCTACGGCGTGCGCGCCGACCGCAGCACCGACACGGTCTTCAAACGCAACACCGCCCGGGCTTACTACTGGGTGATGCGTCGGCTCGTCGGTGCCGACCTGCCCGCGCAGGCTGGTGACTTCCGGTTGCTCAGCCGGGACGTGATCGAGGTTCTGCGCGAACTGCCCGAGCGTGCCCCGGTCTACCGGCTGCTGGTGCCGTCGCTCGGCTTCCCCAGCGCCGAGGTGCGCTACGACCGCGAGGTCCGTGCCGCCGGGGAGACGAAGTATCCGCTGCGCCGGATGGTCGCGCTGGCCTGGGAGAGCACGGCGAACTTCTCGGCCGCGCCTCTGCGCCTGGCCACCTGGATGGGGATGTCGAGCTTCCTGCTCTGCCTGGCCCTGATCGTGTTCGGCATGGTCGTCCACGTCTCCGGTGCCACCATCCCCGGCTGGACCTCGATGTTCGTCGCGGTGCTGCTGCTCAGTGGGGTGCAGTTGGTCTGTCTCGGCCTGCTGGGCGAGTACGTCGGCCGGATCTACGCCACAGTGCAGAACCGGCCCGCCTTCCACATCGGGTTCGACTCCCAGGACGGGGTTCCGGAGGCGGGTGCACGTGGTCGTGTCGGTGACGACGTTGTCCGACTCCGTGGCTGACGCCCTGCTGGCCGAGCGGGTCGACACTCCGGCCCCAGCCTCGGCCTCGCGCCGGAATGCTCTCGTGCCGATTCTCAGCACGCTCCCGTGGGTGCTCGTGATCGGCGCACTGCTCGTGGTGTGGTCACGCGGCAGCGTGCCGGTGCCGGACCTCGCCCGGTTCTCCGCGTACTGGGTCCTCGCGCTGGCGCTCCCCGGAACCCTGGTACACCGCGCGCTGCGCGGAAGCCGGGGCAACCTTCCGGAGGATGTCGGCTTCGGCGCGGCCACCGGCCTGCTGTTGGAGATCGTCGCCTGGGCGTTGGCAGCGGCGACCGGTCAACAGACCCTGCTGCGGTGGTGGCCGCTACCCGTACTCGTCGCGTTCGCCGCCGTGCCCGGGCTGCGCCGACACTGGCGGGTCGGCGAGCGCCGTCCGCTGCCGGTCGGCTGGCACTGGAGCATGGGTGCGGCCCTGCTGGTGGTGCTGGCCTGGGGGTACGTCCAGTGGCGAATGGTTCCGCTGCCTCCGGTATCCGGCGGCTACTACCAGGACGTGCTCTACCACCTGGGTCTGGTGCAGGAGTTGACGCGGGCGATGCCATTCGAGTTGCCGCACGTCGCGGGGGAGGCGTTGCGGTACCACTACCTCTCCGACGCCCACATCGCCAGCGGCAGCATGATCACTGGCATCGCGCCGACGACGGTGCTGCTGCGGCTGTGGCTGGTACCGGTGGTCGGCGTGGCGGTGGTGCTCGCGGCCGGGCTGGCCCGCGACTTGAGTGGAGCGGTCTGGGCTGGCCCGGTGGCCGCCCTCACCGCTTTCACCGGTGCGGCGGTCACGCTCGGCTCGCCCGTGGGTGTGTCCGGCGAGATGCCGCTCTCCTACGCCAGCCCCTCCCAGACGTACGTGCTGGTGCCGTTGTTGCTGCTGGCCGGGCTCGTTGTCGACGCGGCCCGGGGGCGTTCCCTCGGCCCGGCCTGGCTGCTGGTCCCGGCGCTCGGGCTGGTCTGTGCGGGGGCGAAGTCCAGCGCGTTGCCGCCGCTGATCGCCGGCCTGGGTCTCACCGCCGTGGTGTTCTGGTGGCGCAAGCGGCAGATCCCACGACCCGCCCTGGTGGCGTTGGCCTGCCTGGTGGCGTCGATGGCGCTCGGTTTCCGGCTGTTCGCCGGTGGCGGGGCCTCCACCCTGCGCGTGCAGGCGTTGGCGTTGCTGCACTTCGTCGCCCCGTACGCCGAGACGCTCGGGCCGGGTGACGGGATCTGGCCGAGCGCACCG
>NZ_JBSFBM010000399.1:0-5541 GCF_053592955.1 Micromonospora sp. NPDC002411
CCTTGGCCGCCGCGAGCTGGCCCTGCACCACGCTGTCGTAGGACGGCCGGTCCACCGAGCGGAACACCCCGATCGGGGTGTTGCGCAGGTCCAGGCCGGGCAGCCGGGACAGCGCGAACGCGTACGCCGGGTCGGTCACCGTCGCGTCGTGGACGACGATCTCCTCCGGGCTGACCGAGCTGGTCTCCCGGACCTCCAGGCCGAAGCCGCCCGGCGGGTGCACCACGCAGAACCGCCCGTCGGCGCCGAAGGTGATCGGCTGCCCGTGCTCCAGGCGGATCAGGTAGTCGTCCCGGGTGGACGGGTCCTTCAGCTGTTCGAACGCCCCGTCGTTGAAGATGTTGCAGTTCTGGTAGATCTCCACGAACGCCGAACCCTCGTGCTCGGCGGCGGCCCGCAGCACCGACTGCAGGTGCTTGCGGTCGGAGTCGATGGTCCGGCCGACGAAGCTGGCCTCCGCGCCGAGCGCGAGTGAGAGCGGGTTGAACGGCGCGTCCGCCGAGCCGGCCGGGGTCGACTTGGTGATCTTGCCGACCTCGGAGGTCGGAGAATACTGACCCTTGGTCAGACCGTAGATCCGGTTGTTGAACAGCAGGATCTTGAGGTTGACGTTGCGCCGCAGCGCGTGGATCAGGTGGTTGCCACCGATGGAGAGCGCGTCACCGTCGCCGGTGACCACCCAGACCGACAGGTCCGGCCGGGACACCGACAGGCCGGTCGCGATCGCCGGGGCCCGACCGTGGATCGAGTGCATCCCGTACGTGTTCATGTAGTACGGGAAGCGGGACGAGCAACCGATCCCCGAGACGAAGACGGTGCGCTCCCGGGGGATGTTCAGCTCCGGCATGAACTGCTGGATGGCCGCCAGGATCGCGTAGTCACCGCAGCCGGGGCACCAGCGCACCTCCTGGTCGGACTTGAAGTCCTTGGCGGTGAGCTTGAGGGCGACGGGCTCAGACATTCTTCAGGACCTCTTCCAGCGTCGTCTCCAGCTCGGCGGCCGTGAACGGAAGGCCGCGGACCTGGTTGTAGCTGATCGCGTCGACCAGGTAGCGGGCCCGGATGACGTGGGCGAGCTGGCCCAGGTTCATCTCCGGGACGACCACCTTGTCGTACGAGCGCAGCACCTCACCGAGGTTGGCCGGCATCGGGGCCAGGTGCCGCAGGTGCGCCTGGGCGATGGACAGCCCGCGCTGGCGTACTCCGCGGCAGGCGGCGCCGATCGGCCCGTACGTGGAGCCCCATCCGAGGACCAGCACCCGGGCGTCGCCGTCCGGGTCCTCCACCTCGATGTCCGGTACCGGGATCGTCTCGATCCGGGCGGCCCGGGTGCGCACCATGAAGTCGTGGTTGGCCGGGTCGTAGGAGATGTCCCCGGTCTTGTCGGCCTTCTCCAGACCGCCGATCCGGTGCTCCAGCCCCGGGGTGCCGGGGATGGCCCACGGACGGGCCAGGGTCTCCGGATCGCGCAGGTAGGGCAGGAATGTCGTGCCGTCCTCGCCGTTGGGCTTGGTGGCGAACTCGACCCGCAGGTCGGGCAGCGACTCCACGTCCGGCAGCAGCCACGGCTCCGAGCCGTTGGCGACGTAGTTGTCGGACAGCAGGATCACCGGCGTGCGGTAGGTCAGAGCGATCCGGGCCGCCTCGAGCGCCGCGAAGAAGCAGTCCGACGGTGAGCGGGGGGCGATGACCGCTACCGGCGCCTCGCCGTGCCGACCGAACAGCGCCATGTTGAGGTCGGCCTGCTCGGTCTTGGTCGGCATGCCTGTCGACGGGCCGGCGCGCTGCACGTCCACGATCACCAGCGGCAGCTCCAGCGCCACCGCCAGCGAGATCGTCTCGCTCTTGAGGGCCACGCCGGGGCCGCTGGTGGTGGTCACGCCGAGCGAACCGCCGTACGACGCGCCCAGCGCCGCGCCGACCGCCGCGATCTCGTCCTCGGCCTGCACGGTGAGGACGCCGAAACGCTTGTGCTTGCTCAGCTCGTGCAGGATGTCCGACGCGGGCGTGATCGGGTACGCGCCGAGGAAGACCGGCAGCCCGGACCGGACGCCGGCGGCGACCAGCCCCAACGACAGCGCCGCGTTGCCGGTGATGTTCCGGTACGTGCCCGGCTTCATCTTGGCCGGCTTGACCTCGTAACGGACCGCGAAGTCCTCGGTGGTCTCGCCGAAGTTCCAACCGGCCTTGAAGGCGGCGACGTTCGCCGCGACCAGCTCCGGACGGGACGCGAACTTGCGCTCCAGGAAGCGCAGCGTCGACTCGTAGGGCCGGGAGTACATCCAGGAGAGCAACCCCAGGGCGAACATGTTCTTCGACCGCTCGGCGTCCTTCTTGGACACCGCGAACGAGGCGAGCGCACCGACAGTCATCGAGGTCAGCGCCACCGGGTGCACGACGTAACCGGCCAGCGACTCGTCGTCCAGAGGGCTGGTCTGGTAGCCGACCTTGGCGAGGTTGCGCTTGGTGAACTCGTCGGTGTTGACGATGATGTCCGCGCCGCGCGGCAGGTCGGCCAGGTTGGCCTTGAGGGCCGCCGGGTTCATCGCCACCAGCACGTTGGGCGCGTCGCCCGGAGTGAGGATGTCGTAGTCGGCGAAGTGCACCTGGAAGCTCGACACGCCGGGCAGGGTGCCGGCGGGGGCTCGGATCTCGGCGGGGAAGTTTGGCAGCGTGGAGATGTCGTTGCCGAGCTGCGCCGTCTCCGAGGTGAACCGGTCGCCGGTCAACTGCATGCCGTCGCCGGAGTCACCGGCGAACCGGATGACCACCCGGTCGAGTTGACGGATCTGCTTGGTCACTGTGCCACCTTCGTTCGCGACTGCGGGGCTCTCGCCTTGCCCGGCCACGGAACCTCCTCGACGCAACGTCTCACCGCACCGCCCCAGGCTGGTCCGGCCGTTGTCGTACCTCACCTCAGAGCCTACTTCTAAGGGAGCCCTAACAATCCCCGGAGGTCCGCCGACTGGGACCAGACTCGATGGAGTATTGCCCGAGTTTGCGGGCTTACGCCCTGGCCGCCGTAATTCAGATCACCACCGGATCGATTCGGTGGCCCCGTCCCGCCCGGCCGGGGCCACCCCGTCGATCAGTCGACCGGTTCTGGCGCCGGCCCGGGTGCCGGGCCGTTGAGCCGGCGGCGCAGCGAGGTGGTGGCCAGCGCGAGGGCAAGCACCACCAGCAGCGCCGAGACCACGATCAGGATGATCGCGGTGCGCTGCACCGAGGATGCCCCGCCACCGTCGCCGGCAGCACCCCCGGGGAGTACGCCCTGGGAGCCGGTCGCCGCGGGCGGCGAGACCACCGGTGTGGCCAGAGCGGCCGCCGCGGTGATCCGGAAGCTCATCTGCACCTGGCGGGTCGATCCACTGCGTGGGTCGAGGTGACCGATCACCGCGCCGGACAACGGCGCTTCCCGCTGAGCCTCCGGCGTCGCCTCCACCGGCAACCGCAACTCGGCGGTCCTGCCCGCCGCCACCACGCCCGCGTCGCAGCGGGTCCGGGTCGGGTCGACCACCACGCAGCCGTCCGGTGGAGTCGGAACTGTCACCCCGGCCGGCAGGACGACCTCCACCCGTCCGGCGGCGTCCACCGACCCGGTGTTGCCCAACCGGAGCGCGAGGGTGCTGGCGGCGCCGCTGATGTCGAACGTCACCTCGTCGGCCGCGAGAGCGATCCCGGGCACCGGCGGACCGGGCGGGAAGAGCACGGCGAAGCCCTGGTCGTCGGAGGCCTCCCCGGGCAGCCCCGGCGCATCGGCGACGACCTGGACGGAGCCGGCGAGCGGCATCTGCCTCCACGCGTCGCCGTCGACCCGCAGGCGGATCAGCGCGCTGAAGCGCGCGCCCGCCTCGGCTGTCCAGGCCCCGCAGTGGTACGTGCCGGCACCGGCGTCGGTGCAGCCCTTCGTCCCGGCGTCGGACAGCCCGGTCGGCAGCCGGTACGAGAGGCGGATCCGCTCCGCCGTCGTGCCGGTGTTGTGGATGGTGACCTGCAACGTGGTGGCCGTGCTGGCCGTGTTCCAGTACGCCTCGCGGAGGGTGACGTCCTGGGTGGTGACCTGGACTCCCAGTGGACTCGGCGGTGGCACCGGACCGGAGGCGGGCGGGCGGACCGGAGGCACCGGCGGCACGGGAGGCGCTCCCGTGGTGGGTCCGCCCGGAGCGGGCGCGGCGGTGGTCGGCGCCGGCGGCAGGTCAGGGGCGGTGGTCGCCGGTGCCGGTGGGGTCGTCTCCGGAGCGGGAGCGGTGGTCTCCGGCGCCGGTTCGGTCGGCACCGGATCGGTCGGCCCCTCGGTCGGGGGCGGCTCCTCGGACGTGGTGGCCTCGGGTTCGCTGACCGGATCGGTGGCCACCACCGGGTCCGGCGTCGCCGCGTTGGCCCAGGCCGGTCCCACGGCGAGCGCCGTGAGCAGGCCGAGCGCGAGCGCGGTCGCCAGCCAGGGTGCGGTACGCCGCCCCTCGGCCCGGAGACCGGGCGATGCCTTCAGGCGGGCCATCTGTCCTCCGGTGCCATGGGTGGGGGTCCAGTATTCGGTAACAGTTGCCTTGGTGCACTAGTCCCATCTGGAAACAAATCCGTAACGTGTTTGGGACGGCACTTCCGGCCGGGCGGTAGGCTCCCGAACTGTGACCGGATACCTGGGCTCGTACGCGACGCTCGGGCTCTTACTGCTCGCCAGCGTCCTGTTCTTCGTTACGGCGTTCTCGGCCAACCGGGTGTTACGTCCGGCTCGTCCGGCCGATCCGCCCGGCAAGCGGGCCAGCTACGAGTGCGGGCTCGACCCGGTCGGCGCGGACTGGGCGCAGATGCAGATCCGCTACTACGTCTACGCGTACCTGTACGTGCTGTTCGCGGTCGAGGCGGTGTTCCTCTTCCCCTGGGCGGTGGTCTTCGACCGGCCGGGCTTCGGTCTGGTGACGGTGGTGGAGATGGCGGTGTTCGTGGCGGTGCTCGCGCTCGGCATCCTCTACGCCTGGCGCAGGAACATCCTCCGCTGGACCTGAGCGTCGCGACCTCCGGCGATCGTGCCGGTCGGCCCGGCCGTTCGCGGTCGGTTACGGCGACGACCGGTCAGGCCAGGCCTCGGCGAGTCGTCGCCGGCGGGCGGTCACCCCGGATCGAGGCCACCATGTCCAGCACCCGACGTGTCGGGCCGACCTGGTGGGCCCGGAAGACCCGAGCGCCCAGCCAGGCCGACACCGCCGTCGCGGCGAGCGTCCCCTCCAGGCGTTCGGCCACCGGCAGGTCCAACGTCTCACCGACGAAGTCCTTGTTGGAGAGCGCCACCAGCACCGGCCAGCCGGTCGTGGTCAACTCGGCCAGCCGCCGGGTGATCTCCAGGGAGTGCCGGGTGTTCTTGCCGAAGTCGTGTGCCGGATCGACGAGGATCCCGTCGGGGCGTACCCCCTCCGCGACAGCGCGCTCGGCGAGCCCGGTCACCGTCGCGACCACGTCGGCGACCACGTCGTCGAAGGCCGCCCGGTGCGGCCTGGTCCGCGGGACCAGGCCGCCGGCGTGCGAGCAGACCAGCCCCGCGCC
>NZ_JBSFBM010000400.1:0-5496 GCF_053592955.1 Micromonospora sp. NPDC002411
TCGTGCCGCATCGCCTGCACCATCTTGATGATCCCGGCGACACCGGCAGCCGCCTGAGTGTGACCCAGGTTCGACTTCACCGACCCCAACCACAACGGCCGACCAGGGCGATCCTGCCCATAGGTCGCGAGGAGCGCCTGCGCCTCGATCGGATCACCCAACACCGTCGCCGTACCGTGCGCCTCCACCACATCCACGTCAGCGCCCGAGAGCCCCGCATCAGCCAACGCCGCCCGAATCACCCGCTGCTGCGACGGACCATTCGGCGCCGTCAAACCATTCGACGCACCATCCTGATTAACCGCACTCCCCGCCACCACCGCCAACACCCGACGACCATTCCGCAGAGCATCCGACAACCGCTCCACCAACACCACACCCACACCCTCAGACCAACCAGTACCCCCCGCACCCTCCGCAAACGACCGACACACACCATCCGACGACAACCCCCGCTGCCGCGAAAACTCCACAAAAGCCGACGGCGTCGCCATCACCGTCACCCCACCCACCAACGCCAACGAACACTCACCACGCCGCAACGACTGACCCGCCACATGCAACGCCACCAACGACGACGAACACGCCGTATCCACCGTCACCGCCGGACCCTCAAACCCAAACGAATACGAAACCCGACCCGACACCACACTCCCCGAATTACCCGTCCCCAAAAACCCCGCAAGACCATCAGGACTCTGCTGGGCCAGGCCGGCGTAGTCGTGGTACATCAATCCCGAGAAGACACCGGTGTCGGAGCCGCGCATCGATTGTGGGTCGATTCCCGCTCGTTCCAGAGCCTCCCAACTCACCTCCAACAACAGGCGCTGCTGCGGATCCATCGCCAGCGCCTCACGCGGCGAGATCCCGAAGAACTCCGCGTCGAAATTCGCGGCGTTGGTCAGGAATCCGCCCCTGCTGGTCAGGGACGTCTCCGCCAACGCCTCCAGGTCCCACCCGCGATCGGCGGGGAAGTCGCCGATGCCGTCATCGCCGGAGTCGACAAGCCGCCACAGAGCGTCCGGCGAATCCACCCCACCTGGGAAACGACACGCCATCCCCACGATCGCGAGCGGCTCGTCCGCACGTGCCGTCGCCGTGACGGTCTTCGCCGCCGTCACCCCGGACAGCTCGGCCAACAGGTGGTCGACCAGGGCGTCCGGCGTCGGGTAGTCAAACACCGTCGTCGCGGACAACCGCAACCCCGTCGCCGCCGACAACCCGTTGCGGAACTCCACAGCCGTCAACGAGTCGAACCCCAACTCACCGAACGCCTGCCCACCATCCACCGACCACCCCTGCGGATGACCCAGCACCGCCGCCACCCGCGACGACACCAGATCGAGAAGAGCGGCCCGGCGCGCGTCGTGGTCGAGGTTCGCGAGTCGGTCCCGCAGCGGAGCCGAGGCCGCGGCGGCGCGGCGTACGCGTACCAGATGCCGGAGGATGGTCGGGACGGTCCCGGCTGCCCGGATCGCGCGCAGGTCGAGCCGCACGGGCACGGTGACGGCCGTGTCATCGGCCGCCGCCCGGTCGAAGAGCGCGAGGCCCTGCTCCGCGCTCAGTTCGCGGGCACCGCCCCGGAGGAGGCGTTCCCGGTCGGCGGCGTCGATGTCGGCGGCCATGCCGACATCCCAGGGCCCCCAGGCGAGGGAGACCGCCGGCAGACCCAGCCCACGCCGGTGCTGCGCCAGAGCGTCCAGGAACGCGTTCCCCGCCGCGTACGCGCCCTGACCCGCGTTACCGAACACCCCGGCCGCCGACGAGAACACCACGAACGCCGACAACTCCCGATCCCGGGTCAGCTCGTGCAGATACCAACCCGCGTCCACCTTCGCCCGCAACACCGCCGACAGACGATCCACGCTCAACCCACTGACGACACCGTCGTCCAGCACACCGGCCGCGTGCACCACACCGGACAGGTCCGGGACACCGGCGACCACCTCGGCCAGTGCCTCGCGGTCGGCCACGTCCACCGCGACCATCCGCGCGGACGCCCCCAGCGCGGCGAGTTCCGCCAGGAGTTCCGCCGCGTCCGGGGCATCGGCGCCCCGGCGGCTCACCAGCAGCAGGTCACGTACCCCGTGGGTGGTGACCAGGTGCCGTGCCACGTACCGGCCGAGTTGCCCGGTGGCGCCGGTGACCAGCACCGTGCCGTCGGTCAGGGCGAGGGGTCGTGGCGGGGTGCCCGCGGGTGGCCGGATCAGCCGGGGCGCGGTCGCGACGCCGTTGCGCAACGCGGCCTGCGGCTCCCCGGTGGCGAGCAGGTTCGGCAGCGCCGCCTCGGACTCGTCGGTGCCGTCGACGTCGACCAGGACGAACCGATCGGGGTGCTCGGACTGAGCCGCCCGGACGAGTCCCCAGACGGCGGCGGCCCCGGGGTCGGTGACCGGCTCGTCGGCAGTGGCGACCGCGCCGGTCGTGACGACCACCAGCCGCGCGCCGTCCTGCGGTCCTGCGGCAAGCCAGGACTGGAGGGTCTCCAGGACGGCGGCGGTGCGCTCGTGCGCGCCGGTGACGACGTCGGCGTTGGCGGGTTCGACCCGGTGGATCACCACTGGGCCGGTGACGGTGGCGGCGGACGGCGTCAGCGGAATCCAGCCGAGGTGGAACAGCGCATCGTCGGTGCCGGCGCCTGCGGCGGCTGTGGTGATTGGGCGCAGGACGAGTCGGTCGACGGTGAGTACCGGCTGGCCGGCGGTGTCGGTCAGGTCCAGCCGGACGGAATCGGCGCCGAGGCTGCGGATCCGGGCGCGGACCGCGGAGCCGCCGGTCGCGTGCACTGTCACGCCGGACCAGCTGAAGGGCACGCTGGCCCCGTCGGCGTGGGCGGGCAGCAGGTCACCGGCGCCGATGGCGTGCAGGGCGGCGTCGAGCACCGCCGGGTGCAGTGGGAAACCCTCGACCAGTACGGTTTCGTCGAGCGTGATCTCCGCGTACACCTGTTCCTGGTCGCGCCACGCGGCACGCAGCGCGCGGAACGTCGGGCCGTAGAGCAGGCCACGGTCGGCGAAGGCCTCGTAGAGGCCGTCCAGGGAGACGGCTGTCGCGGCGGACGGCGGCCAGGCCGGCGGCGGCGGGTTCGCCGCGCCGGGCTCAGAGGTGAGGACGCCGGAGGCGTGCTCGGTCCACGTTTCGGCGTCCTGGCTCGCGTGGACGCCGACCTGACGACGCCCGTCGCTGTCCGGGGCGCCGACCCGGACCTGGACGTGCACGGCGTCGCTGCCGATGGTGAGCGGGATACCGGTGGTGAGTTCCTCGATCCGGTCGCAGCCGACCCGGTCGCCGGCGGCCAGGGCCAGATCGACGAGGGCGGCGCCGGGGACGACGACAGTCCCGGAGAGGGAGTGGTCGGCGAGCCACTGGTGGGTGGCGACGGTCCACCGGCCGGTGACGACGAGTTCGTCCGCTCCGGCCAGGGTGATGGCGGTGTCCAGCATGGGGTGGCCGGTGCCGCCGCTACCGGTGGGGGTGCCGGTGCCGACCGGCCAGTACCGCTGGTGGTGGAAGGCGTAGGTGGGCAGGTCGACGCGCTGCGCGCCGGGATAGCAGGGTGTCCAGTCGACAGCGACGCCGCGCACGAAGGCCTGCGCGAGACCGGTGAGCAGCGTGGTCGGTTGGTCCCGGTCAGATCGTTGCAGGGGTACGAACACCGCGTCGCTGACGCAGTCCGCGCCCATCGCGGACAGGACCCCGTCGGGGCCGATCTCCACGAACGTGCTGACGCCAAGGGCTTCCAGTGTGGTGATGCCGTCGGCGAAGCGGACCGCTTCGCGGACGTGCCGCACCCAGTACGCGGCGTCAGGTGTCTCGGCGACCTGCCCGGTCACGTTCGACACCACGGGGATGCGCGGCGACTCGTAGGTGAGGGTTGCCGCGACCTGGGCAAACTCGGCCAGCATCGGCTCCATCAACACCGAATGGAACGCGTGACTCACCCGCAGCCGCTTGGACTTGAACGTCGCCGCGACGGCCGCAACCTCGTCGGCGACACCGGAGAGGACGATCGCGCGGGGTCCGTTGATCGCGGCGATGCTCACCCCGTCGGTCAGCAGCGGCAGCACCTCGGCCTCGGTGGCCCGTACCGCGACCATCACGCCGCCGGCCGGGAGGGCCTGCATGAGACGGCCTCGGGCGGTGACCAGTCTGGCCGAGTCCGGAAGGGACAGCACCCCCGCGACGTGCGCGGCGGCGATCTCACCGATCGAGTGCCCGACCAGGTAGTCCGGGGTGACACCGAATGACTCCACCAGGCGGAACAGCGCCACCTCGACGGCGAACAACGCCGACTGGGTGTAGACGGTCTGGTCCAGGTCGTCGCCGTCGGCGATGACGTCGCGGATCGGCCGGTCCAGGTGCAGGTCGAGTTCGGCGCAGGCCGCGTCGAACGCCTGCGCGTACACCGGGAAGGCCTCGGCCAGCGCCAGGCCCATGCCCGGCCGTTGCGACCCCTGACCGGAGAACACGAACGCCGTCTTGCCGCGTATCACCGACCCGACGACCGGGCCGGGCTCACCGGCAGCCACCGACGCAAGATCGTCACGCCCGAACACGACCGCCCGATGCGGGTGCGCCGTACGGTGTGCGGCCAGGGTGAACCCGACGTCGACCCTGTCGGCATCCACCGACGCCAGCCGGGCGGCCTGCCCCCGCAGCGCCTCGGGTGACCGGGCGGAGAGCACCCACGGCACCTGGGCGGGCGCCACGGTCTCCGTGCGGGGCGGCACCTCGATCGACGGCGGCTCTTCGATGATGATGTGCGCGTTCGTACCGGACACCCCGAACGAGGAGACGCCCGCGCGGCGCGGGCCCGGGCGCTGCGGCCACGGCTGGTTGTCGGCGGCGATGCGGACCGCGCCGGCGGTCCAGTCGACGTGCGTGGACGGCTGGTCGGCGTGCAGGCTGCGCGGGATCCGGCCGTGGCGCATCGCCTCGACCATTTTGATGATCCCGGCGACGCCGGCGGCAGCCTGGGTGTGGCCGATGTTCGACTTGATCGAGCCGAGCCACAGCGGCCGGTCGGCGGGGCGGTCCTGACCGTACGTCGCGAGCAGCGCCTGCGCCTCGATCGGGTCGCCCAACGTGGTGCCGGTGCCATGCGCCTCGACGGCGTCGACGTCGGCGGTGGTGAGGCCGGCGTTGCTCAGCGCGGCCCGGATGACGCGCTGCTGGGACGGCCCGTTCGGGGCGGTCAGGCCGTTCGACGCGCCGTCCTGGTTGACAGCACTCCCCCGCACCACGGCGAGCACCGGGTGGCCGTTGCGGACGGCGTCGGAGAGCCGCTCGACGAGCAGCATGCCGACGCCCTCACCCCAGCCGGTCCCGTCTGCGTCGTCGGAGAACGGCTTGCAGCGTCCGTCCGGGGCGAGGCCGCGCTGGCGGGAGAAGGCCAGGAACGCCGGCGGCACCCAGAACCTCACCGTCTCCGGCGCCGGCCGCTACGTCCGCATGTACGGCACCGTCCGGGGCACCGGCTACGGCTACTCGCTCTGG
>NZ_JBSFBM010000401.1:0-5494 GCF_053592955.1 Micromonospora sp. NPDC002411
CGCGCCTCGCGCCTCGCGCCTCGCGCCTCGCGCCTCGCGCCTCGCGCCTCGCGCCCAAGATCCGCGCAACTTCCGGGATGTTGCTGCCTCCGGCAGGCAGGAGACACCAACATCCCTGATGTTGTGCGGATCCGCCCGCGCCGTCGGCGCGCAGCGACCTGGCCATGCTGCTCGTACTGCTGCTGATCTCGGCCGTGCTACTGGCCTTGCTCGTCTGCTGCGGCGCCGCCTGGCTCTACAACTGATCCCGGCTCGGCCTGGCAGCCGCCGGGGCCCCGCGCGTCGCCGCCGTTGCCGTTCTCAGGCGGCCGCCCGACGTGCACCTGCTGCGCGGGCGTCCGTCGGATAGCCTGTCGCCCATGGAATCCGTGGACGTGGTTCTGGCCGTCGCATGCCTCGCGGCCAGCCTGGCCATGGCCGCCGTGCTGCTCTACCGCAGCCGTGGCGGCACGCAGGTACCCCGGATCTTCGGCCGCCCACAGCCCCTCCCGCGCCTGCGGGCCGCTATGCATCTCTGCCTGGGCCTCGGGCTGGGCGGTGGCTGGCTCGTGAAGGACCTCTTCCCGCCCCACTCCACAGGCGACACGCTGCTGTTCAACGTGGTACGGATCCTGCTCGTGGCTGCCGTCGTGACGGCCCTGCTGAGCGCCTTGCGGCACCCGCGATCCCATTCTGACGGGGCCGCCCGCTAGGGGAAATAGTGTCTCCCCGCAATGGCGAGAACCGTTACGCTGCCCCGGTTGTCGATCAACGGGGGTTGAGCCATGGTGCGTAGATGGATGCTCGTCGGGCTGCTGGTTCTGCTGGCAGGCTGCGACTCGGGCGGCAAGGTCAACCCGGCGCCGGCCCCCGCCGATCCGCTCGCGCAGGTACGCGCCGCAGCCGCCAAGACCGCGGGGGTGCCCGCGCACCTGACGTTGAGCGTGCCCAACGTCGAGGTTGCCGGTGACACTGACCCGGTCGGCAGGACGCTGGCCCTGACGGTTACGACGGGTACCGGCAGCGAGACCATCGAGTCCAAGGTGCGGGTGGTCGGCGACGACGCGTGGATGACGCTGGGCAAGACCTACCTGCCGAACCTCGACCCGACGAAGTTCATCTGGTTCCCGACATCGGACTTCGCCGCAGCGTCACTGCTGCATCTGGGGGACACGTTCGATCCGGCGGGGATCAAGGGCCTCTCTGCGGCGATGACGACCGCCACGCGTACGGGTGAGGGCGTCTACGCCGGCAAACTCGACTTCACAGTGGCGTCACCGGGGGTGTCCCGGGGCCTGCTGCCGGTGACGGCCGAGCAGTTGGAGCGCCACGGTGGCCTGTCGCAGTCGGTGCCGTACGAGGCGTCGGTGGACCCTCAGGGCTACCTGACCGCGCTGACGGTCACACTGCCGACCTTCGCGAGCACCGCCAGGTTCTCCGCGTTCGCCAAGCCGGTCGCGATCGGCAAGCCAGGGGCGACGGAGGTTGTCGAGGTGCCGGACGCGCTGCGGCGCTTCCTGTCGAGGTAGGCGCCACGCCGGTGCCAACGGCGGTTCCCCCGGTGCGACGTCAGTCGTCGTGCCGGGCACCGCGATCGGCTGCGGCCATGTCGCCCGTGGTGGGCGTGCCGTCGGCCAGCCCGTAGCGCAGGTAGACAGTGCCCTTCGCGCTGGCCACCGGCGGTTCGAGAAGCGTGAGGTTCGTGGGCACCTCGCCACCGTCGAACACCTTCTTGCCGACGCCGAGCACGATCGGGTGCACCCACAGGTCCAGACGGTCGAAGAGCTTCTCGCGCAGAAGGGTCTGCACCAGGTTCAGGCTCCCGACGACCTTCACGTGCTCGTGCCGGTTCCGGATCTCGCGCACCGCGCCGGCCAGGTCCGGGCCGAGCTGGGTGGACCCGGCCCACGAGAGGTTGGGCGTGCCCCGGGAGGCCACGTACTTCGGGACGCTGTTGAAGAGCGTGGCGATGTCGTCGTCCTGGCCGCCCTCCTGGTGCGGCCAGTAGGCGGCGAAGATGTCGTACGTCCGCCGGCCGAGCAGGAGAGCGTCGGTGCCTTCGTAAGCTGCCGCGACCTGCGCTCCGGCGACCTCGTCCAGCAGTGGCGCCTGCCAACCTCCGAACGGGAACCCCGCCGGGTCCTCCTCGGGACCGCCGGGCGCCTGCGCGACGAGGTCGAGGGTCGCGAACAGCTCGATGTGGACGAGGCCCATGCCCTACTCCTCACGAGGTGGTTGTGTCGACCCAGAGACTAGACCGGTGCGGGAGCGTGGATCCGTCATCAACCCGCCCGGACGGTGGTGCGTCCGCTGATCAGTCGGCGCAGGGCGTGAACCGGCTCGACCAGCCTTCGTCGGGCCTCCCGTCGAGGGCGAACAGTTCGAAGCCGTTGCCGTCGTGGCTGACGAGCAGCGTGTCGCCGAACTCGTACGGGTCCGGGGCCTCCTTCTCGTGCCGATCCGCGGACGCGCGTTTCCCGAAGTCGAGTCGCACCCACCAGCGGGGGTCGACGTTCTGGTCGCCTTCGTTCTCGTATTCGCTGAGCAGCCACGTGCCGTCCGTTGACGTGGGCTTGCGGCCGTCGAAGTAGGTACGCCAGATGAACTGGTCGGTCCACGTGTGGCTGAGGTCGCGAAGGAGGTGCGAGAGGTAGGTGTCAGACATCGGTTCGACCCGCGACGACCCGTCCTGACGCAGGTCGATGCGGTCGCCGGAGGAGCCGCACCAGGCTCTCGTCAGGTCGGCGTTCGTGGGGATCGGCGGGGGAGTGGCTGGCGTACAGCCGACCGCGAGGGACGCCACCAGGGCCAGCGTGGTCGTCACGGCACCGATCTTGATCCACACGCCGCCTACTCTAGGACCGCCTCTCCAGAGGCCCGATACTCCAGAACCTTTCCACGTCATAGACCTGCCATCGGCGTACGTCTGTGGGAGTCAATTCGGAACCCACCTGGCGGAGTACGTCGAGGCCGCGCTGGTCCTCGCGGAGAGCTAGGCCAGCAGCGGCGTTCAGCCTCGCGGACCGGTGGTCGTCGGTCAGGTGCGCGGTCAGCACCTCGCGAACCGCCGGGGTGTCGATGCCGGACCCGGCCATGGTGAGCAGGGCGCCGGCGCGGACGTGGGCGTCGACGTCCGAAGCGAGGTGGATCAGCGTCGCCAGGACGTCCGGCGGCGTGTCAAATGGGATGAAGGGCAGGTCAGGGCGGTGACCTGCCTGTGGAGGTTCGCCGATGGCTTTGACGAGTTCGCCGGCGACGCGTGCGCGGATCCCTGGGATGGGGTGAGCAGCAAGGTGCAGGATGTCCGTCAGGTCACCGCGGTCGGTGTACTCGGCGAATGCGCCAATCACGCCGTCCAGGGCGATCACATCGTCCTCGGCGCGTAAGCGTGGTCTGAGTACGTCCAGCGCCTGTGCCTTCGAGGGTTGCCCCTGGCAGCCCAGCAGATGCAACAGGTGGGTCGCGAATCGCCTCGTGTCCACCGACGGGTGCGCCACAAGGCCTGCGGCCCAACGGAAAACCTCCTCGGCGTCGCCGCGACTCCACAGGGCGACCTGGGCCTGGCTCCAGTCGCAGGACTCCGGGTCGGCGTAGAACAGGGCACGTGCCAACAACTCGTCGGGCGAGACAGACATGCCGAGCTGTTCTTCGAGGTCGGTGACGATCGCCCGATGCGCGATCTGCGTCTCGGCCTGACGCCCGTCGGCGACGGTCAACCGGATCCGGGTGGCCTGCTGTCGTCCCTGGTCCCTGATCGGGACCTGCACGCGCTCGACGACGGCCGGCTCGTCCTGATGTGCGCCGAGCCTCCGTCGCAGTTCGACCTCCGGGTCGAGGCTCAGCCACGCGCGCGCGATTTCCAACGCAGCGAGCTTCCTGTGCTGGGGCACCTGCTTCCGCCACGACGAACCGCTGTCCAGCAGCTCTCGCAGAACCTCGTACGCGCCGAAGTCGGCCGCCCAGGACACCGGATCGACGCCGTCTTCCCAGGGGCGGGCCGGATCAACTCCGGCGTCGAGCAGATCGGAGACGACATCAGCGTCACCGACGATCGCCGCCGCGCGCAGCAGCCTGCTGCCCTCGTCGCCCGCGAGCGCGTCCTTCGACGTCGTTCGCAACAGCTTCTCGACGGTCGGCGCGTCGCCGGCCTGCACCGCGGCAAGTAGCTGAGCGTCCACGCAGCCATTCTGCCCGAACGGACGTCGGCGACCACAGCAGGCGGACGGCCCCCGCACCGACGCTGGCCGGTTGGTATGCGGCCCGCTACGGAGCGGCCCAGGTCGAGGTGGTCCGCGACCCCTCGGCCGGGCGGGTCCGCGCCGCCGTCGGCGCCGGGATCACCGGCCTGCCCGCCCTTCAGGGCGCACTGACCGCTCGCAGTGGAGCCGGCCTGCTGGGGTTGGCCGTCGCGGCGGCCGCGCCGCTGGGTCGACGGTTGGCGCGGAAGGTCTCCCCGACATGACAGTTCCCCAGGCCCGACCCGCGCCACCAGCCGGTGACGCCACGACGCTGCGGCTCGGGTACGGCACGAACGGCTTCAACAACCATCGCCTCGACGACGCGCTCGCCGTCATCGCCGACCTCGGCTACGACGGGGTGGCGCTCACCCTCGACCACGACTACCTCGACCCGTTCGCGCCCGGCCTCACCCGTCGGGTCGCCGCCGTCAGCCGACGGCTGAACGAGTTGGGGCTCGCTGTGGTGATCGAGACCGGGGCCCGGTACCTGCTCGACCCGTGGCACAAACACGCGCCGACGTTGCTGCACGACGACCCGACCCGACGGATCGAGTTCCTGCGCCGGGCCGTTCGGATCGGCGCCGACCTGGGCGCCGAGGCGGTCTCGTTCTGGGCCGGCGTCCGGCCCGAGACGGTGTCACCGCAGTGTGCCTGGGACCGGCTGGTGGCCGGCTGCGCCACAGTCGTCGACGCGGCCGACACCGCGGGCGTCACCCTCGGCTTCGAACCGGAACCGGGCATGCTGGTGCAGGACATCGCCGACTGGCGTCGGCTGCGTACCGCGCTCGGTGACCCGGCCCGGTTCGGCATCACCCTCGATATCGGCCACTGCCGCTGCCTGGAGCCCTGGCCGGTGCCGCAGTGCGTCACCGCGGTGGCCGCGCACCTGGTCAACGTGCAGATCGACGACATGCGCCGGGGCGTGCACGAACACCTGGAGTTCGGCGTCGGCGAAATCGACTTCCCGCCGGTGCTGGCGGCCCTGGCGGCGGCCGGCTATCGCGGGCTGGTCGCGGTGGAGCTGCCCCGCGACTCGCACGCCGCGCCCGCCGTGGCCGCCCGGTCGATCGAGTTCCTGCGGGCCGCCGCGGCCGCCGCTGGTCACAGTGCTCGCACCCTTTGCTCTGCACCCGCCGAGGCGACACCCGCCGACGCGACAGCCGCCGACGACACCCCGGTGCACTCGATCAGTGCGGGCGCGACCGACGTCAGCTCGTCCCGCAGAGCGACGAGCCGGGAGCCCGCCGCAGTGGCCGCCGCGCCGGACCAACCATCCC
>NZ_JBSFBM010000402.1:0-5484 GCF_053592955.1 Micromonospora sp. NPDC002411
GGCCGGAGCCGCGGCGGCCGGGTCGACCTCGAACGGTGCCGCGGCGACCCCGCCGGTTCCGGCGCAGCCGAGCGGACAACCGGCCGTCGCCGCGTTCCCGCCCGGCATGGTGCCACCCGGCTACGGGCCGGTGCAGCGCCCGTGGGAGCGGCCGCCGGTGCGGCGCGGCGAGCCGACCCAGCGGCCGGCGAGCATGACCCTGCTCTACATCTGGATCCTGCTCTTCGGCTTCGTCGGCACCCAGCTGGCGTGGACGCTGCGCCCGTTCTTCGGTGACCCGGGCCAGGATTTCTCCTTCTTCCGCAGCATCGACGGCAACTTCTACGCGGAGATCCTGCGCACGATCGCCAACCTCTAACGACCTGCCGTCACCGGGAAAACCGCTGGTTGCTGCCCTGATTACCGGCGAGTAGCGTCAGGCCATGACCATCGACTCCCGCCAGGTGGCGGCCGGCATGCTGCAAGCGGTGCCCTTCGCCCGTACGCTCGGCCTCGAGTTCGTCGAGGTGGCGCCCGAGGCGGAGGGCGGGGTGCGGGCAGTCGTCCGGCTGCCCGACTCGCCAGCCACCCACAACCACATCGGCGGCCCCCACGCCGGTGCCATGTTCACCCTCGGTGAGACGGCCTCCGGCGCGGTCGTCATGGCCGCCTTCGGGCAGCTGCTCGACCGGGCCGTGCCGCTCGCCGTCCGGGCTGACATCGCCTACCGCAAGCTCGCCATGGGCGCGGTGCTGGCCACCGCGCGGCTGGGCCGGCCGGCGCTCGAGGTGATCGAGGAACTGGAGTCCGGCCAGCGGCCGGAGTTCCCCGTGGAGGTGGAGATCGCGACCGAGGACGGCAAGCCGACCTCGGCGATGACCGTGATCTGGACGCTACGGCCGAACTGAACCGAACCGGGCCAGGCGAAACGGGTTTGCGGGCTTAGCAGGGTGGATAGATTCGTACCGTGCTGGGCCTACCTGCTCACGTGACCGCCTGTCTCTTCGATCTGGACGGTGTGCTGACGCAGACCGCCCGCGTCCACAACGCCGCGTGGAAGCAGACGTTCGACGAGTTCCTTCAACAGCGGGCGACCCGCTCGGGCGAACCGTTCCAACCGTTCGACCCGGGCCCGGACTACAACCGCTACGTCGACGGACGACCCCGCGCCGACGGCGTCCGGTCGTTCCTCGCCTCCCGGGGGATAGTGCTGCCCGAGGGCAGCCCGGACGACCCGCCGGACGCCGACACCGTCAACGGGGTGGGCAACCGTAAGAACGTCCTGTTGTTGCAGCGCCTGCGCACCTCCGGCGTCGAGGTCTACCCGGGCTCGGTGCACTACCTGAAGGCCGCGAGCGAAGCCGGGCTACGCCGGGCCGTGGTGACCGCGAGCGCCAACGGTGGTGAGGTGGTCGCCGCCGCCGGGCTGGAACCGCTGCTGGAGGCCCGGGTCGACGGGCTGGTCGCCCGCGCCCAGTCGTTGCGCGGCAAACCGCACCCCGACACCTTCCTCGCCGGGGCCAGGTTGCTCGGCGTCGACCCGACACACGCCGCCGTCTTCGAGGACGCGCTCTCCGGGGTGGCTGCCGGCCGCGCCGGTGGCTTCGGCTACGTGGTCGGCGTCGACCGGGTCGGGCAGGCCGACGAGTTGCTGGCGCACGGTGCCGACGTCGTGGTGAAGGACCTTGCCGACCTGCTCGCCGCCGCCGACCCGCCGTCGCCGGCCCGCACCGCCACCCACCAGCCCGCCGGCGAACGAGGTTCCGCGTGATCCGGGAGCGGGCCTATCCGGTCGAGCCGTGGCACGTCCGGGAGACCCGGCTGGACATGGACGTGCTGGCCCAGTCCGAGTCGGTCTTCGCGCTCTCCAACGGGCACGTCGGCCTGCGGGGCAACCTGGACGAGGGTGAGCCGCACGGCCTGCCCGGCACCTACCTCAACTCGTTCTACGAGCTGCGCCCGCTGCCCTACGCGGAGGCGGGCTATGGCTTTCCCGAGTCCGGGCAGACGATCGTCAACGTCACCAACGGCAAACTGCTCCGACTGCTCGTCGACGACGAGCCGCTGGACGTGCGCTACGGGGAGTTGCTGTCCCACGAGCGGGTCCTCGACCTGCGGGCCGGCACTCTGCACCGGGAGCTGCACTGGCGTTCGCCGGCCGGTCGGGAGGTCAAGGTCCGCAGCACCCGCCTGGTCTCGTTCACCCAGCGGTCGGTCGCCGCCATCAGCTACGAGGTGGAGGCCGTCGACGGCCCACTGCGGCTGATCGTGCAGTCCGAGCTGGTGGCCAACGAGTCACTGCCGGCGCAGAGCAAGGACCCCCGGGTCGCAGCGGTGCTGGAGTCGCCCCTGCAGGCCGAGGAGGAGCTGACCACCCCGGACGGCGGGCAGTTGATCCACCGCACCAAGGTCTCCGGGCTGCGGGTCGCCGCCGCGATGGAGCACGAGGTGCACGGCCCGGACCGCACCACCATCGAGTCGGAGGGTTACCAGGACTGGGTACGCACCACGATCGCCTGCGTGCTCAAGCCCGGTGAGAAGCTGCGGGTGATCAAGTACCTGACGTACGGCTGGTCGAGTCGGCGCTCGCTACCCGCGCTGCGCGACCAGGTCGGCGCGGCGCTGGCCGGCGCCCGGCTCGACGGGTGGGACGGCCTCCACCGGGAGCAGCGCAACTACCTCGACGAGTTCTGGGACGCGTCCGACGTGCTGGTCGAGGGCGACCCCGAGGTGCAGCAGGCGGTCCGGTTCGGTCTCTTCCACGTGCTCCAGGCCGGAGCGCGGGCGGAGCAACGGCCGATCTCGGCGAAGGGGTTGACCGGTCCCGGTTACGACGGGCACGCGTTCTGGGACACCGAGATGTTCGTCCTGCCGGTGCTCACCTACACCCAGCCGAGCGCGGTGCGCAGCGCGTTGCAGTGGCGGTACAGCACGTTGGACTCGGCGAAGGAGCGTGCCGAGACGCTCAACCTCAGGGGCGCGGCCTTTCCCTGGCGGACCATCGAGGGGCCGGAATCGTCCGGATACTGGCCGGCCGGCACTGCGGCCTTCCACATCGCCGCCGACATCGCCGACGCCATGCGCCGCTACGTGATGGTCACCGGGGACACCCAGTTGGAGCGGGAGATCGGCCTGGAACTGCTGGTGGAGACCGCCCGGCTGTGGCGCTCGATCGGCCACCACGACCGGCACGGGCAGTTCCACATCGACGGTGTCACCGGCCCGGACGAGTACACCGCCGTGAAGAACGACAACGTCTACACCAACCTGATGGCGCAACGGAACCTGCTCACCGCCGCCGAGGTGGTGATGCGCTACCGGGACGAGGCGTACCACCTCGGGGTCACCGACGAGGAAGCCGCGAGCTGGCGGGACGCCGCGATGTCCATGCACGTCCCGTACGACGAGGAGCTCGACGTCCACCAGCAGGTGGAGGGCTTCACCCGGCTCCAGGAGTGGGACTTCACGCACACGCCGGCGGAGAAGTATCCCCTGCTGCTGCACTACCCGTACTTCGAGCTGTACCGCAAACAGGTGGTCAAGCAGGCCGACCTGGTCCTCGCGATGCACTGGCGGGGGGACGCGTTCACCCCCGAGCAAAAGGTGCGCAACTTCCTCTACTACGAGCGCCGTACCGTCCGCGACTCGTCGTTGTCGGCGTGCACCCAGGCGGTGCTCGCGGCCGAGGTGGGCCACCCGGAGTTGGCGCACACCTACCTGCGCGAGGCAGCGCTGATGGACCTGCACGACCTCAACGAGAACACCCGCGACGGCGTGCACATGGCGTCGTTGGCCGGCGCGTGGCTCGCCCTGGTCGGTGGGTTCGGCGGCCTGCGCGACCACGACGGCGGGCTGTCCTTCGCGCCCCGGCTCTCCAGCCGCCTCAACAGGTTGGAGTTTTCCCTGCAGTGGCGGGGCCTGGCGCTGCGGGTGGATGTCCGGCCGCACCAGACGACGTACTCGCTGCGCCACGGTGGCCCGGACGACGTGGTGGAGCTGCGCCACCACGATCAACTACTGCGGGTGACCTGCGACGAGCCGGTGACGGTGCCGGTGCCGCCGGCTGAGCCGTCCGGCCCGCCGCCCGAGCAGCCACCCGGCCGGTCTCCGCTGCTGCGGCTGCCCGAGCCCGAACAGTGACGGTCGGGGCGGATCATTCCGCCCCGACCGCGTCGCACCGTTTGTCAGACCGGCTCGCCGGTTGACGGACGCCCGATCGCGTCCCGGGGCGCCGCCGCCTTGGGATCGTCGGGCAGCCGCGCCGAAGCGGCCTGGTCCCCGAAGTCCTGGTTGCGCTCGGCGTCCTGTTCCCGCCGGGCCCGCTCGGTCTTCTGCTGCTGCTCGGAGATCTGCTGCTTGGCCATGACGATCCTCGCGATCCGTCGGGGCGCGGTTGCGCCGACACGGTCTGCGGTCGTCCGTCGCGTACCCGACGCCCCACCGGGCAAACGCGGCGTGCGGCGCGGCCGGCGGGGTACCCGGGCGGTAGGCGATCACGCGGAGGTGGGGCATGGACGAACAGGCAGCGGTGACCATTCCAGTCGGGGACGCGGACCTGCCCGCTGACCTGATGCTGCCAGCCCAGCCGGCCGGTGTCGTCCTCTTCGCGCACGGCAGCGGCAGCTCCCGACACAGCCCTCGCAACGTGGCGGTGGCCCGTGCGCTGAACGGTCGAGGGCTCGGCACTGTACTTGTGGACCTGCTCACCCCGGCCGAGGACGAGGTGGACGCACGCACCGCCGAACTCCGGTTCGACATCGGGCTGCTGGCCAGCCGGCTGGCCGGGATCGTCGACTGGTTGGCGGTGGAACGACCCGCCGGTGACGTGTCGATCGGTCTGTTCGGGGCCAGTACGGGAGCCGCCGCCGCACTTGTCGCGGCGTCGTCCCGCGCGGACCGGGTGGGTGCCGTGGTCAGCCGGGGCGGTCGACCGGACCTGGCCGGGGACGCGCTGGCCCAGGTACGTACCCCGACGTTGCTGCTGGTCGGTGGCCTGGACGAGGAGGTGATCACGCTCAACGAGCGGGCGTTGGCCGAGTTGGGTGAGGTCGGCGAACTCCGGGTGATCCCGGGCGCCACCCACCTCTTCGAGGAGCCCGGGACCCTTGAGCAGGTCGCCGACCAGGCAGGGGCCTGGTTCGCCACCCACCTCAACCGATGATCACTCCGTCGGCACGAGGGCCGAGGTAGACCGGCGCTGCTGGACGGTGTCGATGACGCGCCAAAGCACGGCGGTGATCGGGACGCTGACGAAGGCGCCAGCGATCCCCGCGATCAGCGTGCCGGCGGTGACCGCTACCAGGATCACCGCCGGGTGCAGTCGTACCTGCCTCTTCATGACCAGTGGCTCCAGCAGGTTGCCCTCGATCTGCTGCACCGCGATCACCGCGGCGAGCGTGAGGAGTGCTGTGGTGGGGCCGTTCGCGGCCAGTGCCACCAGCACCGCCACCGCGCCGGCCACCGTCGCCCCGATGATCGGCACGAACCCGCCGAGGAAGGTGATCA
>NZ_JBSFBM010000403.1:0-5483 GCF_053592955.1 Micromonospora sp. NPDC002411
CAGCGCCATCCGGGCCCGCGCCGGCAGGTCGAACACGCGGTTCACGGTGCGCCACGCCTGTGAGTGCGCGGCGCCCATGAACGCGTAGCCGACCATGCCGACCCGCAGTTCTTTGTCTGTCGTGGACAAGGTGGGTCTCCCCCCGGTATGTCAGAACCCGAGCTTGTCGTAGCTGCTCGCGTTCTCCTTGGTGATCGTCTCGGAGGCCAGGGTCACTTCCTTGGGCACCTGGAGCTCCGTCAGGTCGCCCAGGCCACGCCCCTGCGCGATGAGCCGCGCCAGCGAGACGGCCGAGGAGGCCATCGACGGGTTGTAGGTGACCGTCGCCTTGAGCACGGTGTTGTCGGCCTTGATCGCGTCGATCGCGAGCTTGGAGCCGGCGCCGCCGACCATGAAGAACTCGGAACGGTTGGCCTGCTTGATGGCGGCCAGCACGCCGATGCCCTGGTCGTCGTCGTGGTTCCAGATCGCGTCGATCTTCGGCAGCGCCTGGAGCAGCTGGGACGCCTCACGCTGGCCGCTGTCGGAGGTGAACTCGGCCGAGCGACGGTTCCGCACCGTGAAGCCGTAGGTCGCCAGGGCGGCCTTGAAGCCTTCGCTGCGCTCGACGGTCAGCGGGATCTCCAGACCGGCGATCTCACCGATGACCGGGTTGGCGACACCCTTGTCCTTGAGCATCTTGCCGATGAAGTGCCCGGCCGAGACGCCCATGCCGTAGTTGTCACCCTTGATGACCAGCCGCGACGCGAGCGCGTCGGGGAAGGCACGGTCGAGGTTGACGATCGGGATGCCGGCCTGCATGGCCTGGAGGGCAACAGCGTTGACCTCCTTGCCGTCGTGCGGCAGCACGACGATGATGTCCGGCTTCTGGGCGATCAGGGTGCCGAGCGTGGAGCGCTGGGCCTCGGAGTTCGACCCACCGTCGACCTCCTTGAACTCCACGTCCGAGTAGGCCGCCGCCTGGGCCTTGGCGTTGGCGTGGATGGCACCCATCCAGCCGTGGTCGGCGGCCGGCGCGGAGAAGCCGATGACGACCTTCTTGCCGGGGGCGTTGTTGCCCTCGCCGCCGCCCGCGGCCTTGGTCTGGGTGCTGGCAGCCGGTGTCTCGTTGCTGGTGCAGGCGGTCAGCAGGGTGGCGGCGCCAACTGCGGCCCCGCCGAAGAGCAACCGGCGGCGCGACAGGTCGCGACTGTGCTGGGTCATGAACGACCTCCTGGAAGCGGTATCTGACTGATTGAGGGTGTGCGAGGCCCCGCCAGCGTCGAAAGTTTCGACGTGGCCAGGGACAACGGTGCGGTGCGTCAGGCGGTGGTGACCCTGTTCCGCGCGAGGAGCCGAGTGACTGACTTGTACTGGAACTGCTGGATCAAGACGGCGGCGACGATGATGCCGCCCTTGACCATGTTCTGCGCCTCGATGGAGAGGCCGTTGATGGCGAAGAGGTTCGTGATCGTGGCGAAGATGATGACGCCGAGCAACGAGCCGACGATCGTGCCGCGACCCCCGCTGAGCAGCGTCCCGCCGATGATCGCCGCGGCGATCGCGTCCAGCTCGTACAGGTTGGCCATCGCCGCCTGCGCCGAGGTGGCCTGCGAGGTGAGCATGATGGCGGCGATGCCGCAGCAGAGACCGGAGAGCGCGTAGAGCAGCATGGTGTGCCGCCGGACGTTGATGCCGGCCAGCCGTGCCGCCTCCGGGTTGCCACCGACGGCGATCGTCCGCCGGCCGAAGGTCGTCCGGTTGAGCAGGACCCACCCGGCCAGGACCACCGCGCCGAGGATGTAGACGAGGATCGGGATCCCGATCACCTTGCGCGCCGCGATGTCGTTGATGAAGGTGCTGCTCGACACCTGGGTCTGCTTGTTGGAGATCGACGCCGCGAGCCCTCGCGCGGCCACCAGCATCGCGAGCGTCGCGATGAAGGGGACCAACCGGCCGTACGAGATGAGCACGCCGTTGACCAGGCCGACGCAGATGCCGACCACCAGGGCGGTGAAGATCATGCCGCCGGCGCCGAAGTTCTGGGTGGCGACGGTGGTGCACCAGACGCCGGCCAGCGCGACGATCGCACCTACCGACAGGTCGATGCCGCCGCCGATGATCACGAAGGTCATCCCGACGGTGACCACACCGACGACCGAGGCGAGCTGGAGGATGGCCAGGACGTTGTTCCACACCCAGTTCGGGTCGCCGTACAGGTCCGGCTTCGTGATCGCACCGACCACGATGAGCGCCGCCAGCACCCCGATCAGACCGAGGTTGCGCTTGGCGCCGTCGCCGCCGTCCCCCCGCCACCAGGAGAGCCGGCCCGAAGTTGCTTTATCGCTGGCCACCGCCGTCTCCGCCGGGTCCACCGGCGGCGACTGTGCCGGAAGCTGCGGGCGCTCCGGTGTCGCGGTGGGAGTGGGAGTCGCGTCGCTCATGCCGGTGCGCCTTCCATCAAGGACCCCGCCATCACGAGGTCAAGCACAGTGTTCTCGTCGAGTTCGCCGGCCGCGGCTTCGCGGACGACACGCCCTTCCCGCATCACCAGCACCCGGTCGGCCAGACCCAGCACCTCGGGCACCTCGCTGGAGACCAGCAACACCCCGACGCCCTGCGCGGCCAACGACCGGATGACCTGGTAGAGCTCAGCCCGGGCGCCCACGTCCACGCCCCGGGTGGGCTCATCGAGCAGCAACAGCTTGGTGCCGCCGAGCAACCACCGCCCGACCACCACCTTCTGCTGGTTGCCGCCGGACAGCGTGCGTACCGGCCGGTCGACGTCCCGGGGCCGCAGCTCCAGGGTCTCGGCGATCCGGTCCGCCTCGGCGCGTTCCTTGGCGGCGTCGGTGAAGCCGAGCCGCGCGTACCGGCCGAAGGTGGCCAGCGTGACGTTGCGGTAAATCGGTTCACCGAGCAGCAGAGCCTGGCTCTTGCGTTCCTCCGGCGCCATCCCCATGCCGGCCCGGACCGCCGAGCCGACGCCGGGACGCAGCACCTGCCCGTTCATCCGAACCTGACCGGCCTCCGGGAGACGAGCACCGTAGATCGTCTCCAGCAGCTCGGACCGCCCCGAGCCGACCAGCCCCGCGATGCCGACGATCTCCCCGGCACGCACGTTCAGCGAGACGTCGGCGAACTCACCGGTGCGGGTCAACCCCTCCACCTGGAGCAGGTCGTCGCCGACGCCGTCGTCGACCGGCCGGTCCGGGAAGACGTACTCGATGGTCCGGCCGGTCATCCGGCTGACCAGGTCGCGGGTCGGGGTGTCGCGCGCCGGCAGGTTCGCCGCCGTGGTCCGACCGTCCTTGAGTACGGTGACCCGGTCCCCGATCTCGCGGATCTCCTCGAGCCGGTGCGAGATGTAGATGACGGCGATGCCCTGCGCGGTCAGCTCCCGGATGATCCGGAACAGGTTGCCGACCTCGTCGTGGGCCAGCACCGCGCTCGGCTCGTCCATGATGATCAGTCGGGCCTCGTGCGACAGTGCCCGGGCCATGCTGACGATCTGCTTGCCCGCCGCCGGCAGCGACCGGACCATCCGTCCGGGCGGAATCTCGGCGTGACCGAGCCGGCCGAGGATCTGCCGGGTGTGCCGAGCCATCCGACCGCGCTGGACGAACCCGAAGTTGCGGTACTCGTGGCCGAGGAAGGCGTTCTCCGCCACCGACAGGTCCTCGACGAGGTCGAGCTCCTGGTAGATGGTGGCGATGCCGGCCTTCATGGCGGCCTGCGGGTTGGCGAAGGTCGCCGGTTCACCGCGCCACTCCACCTGCCCCGAATCCGGTTGGTGCACGCCGGCGAGCACCTTGATCAGGGTGGACTTGCCCGCGCCGTTCTGCCCGAGCAGGCAGTGCACCTCGCCGGCACGCACCTCCAGCTGCACACCGTCCAGTGCGCGTACGCCGGGGAAGGTCTTGACCAGATCGGTGAGGCGCAGGACCACCTCGCCCGCGACGGTGTCGGCGGGAGCCTCGACCAGCGGTGCCTCGGCGACGGCCTCGGCCGACGCGGTGGCGGGGTCATCCTCGGGCAGAGCCACAGTCTCCTCCTCGCTCACGACAGGATCTCGGTCAACTTCATGCGGCTTCCGCGAAGGCGACGTCGCTGGCAAGCACTGCCGCTCCGGCGACGCCGGCTCGGCCACCGAGCTCGGACAGCACGACCGGCAGGTTGCCGGTGGCCAACGGCAGCGAACGGCGGTAGACCACGCTGCGGATCTCGGCGAGCAGGATGTGCCCGAGCTGGGCGAGCCCGCCGCCGATCACGATCATCGACGGATTGGTGAAGCTGACCAGGCCGGCGAGCACGCCGCCGACCCGCCGTCCGCCGTCACGGATCAGCTGGATGCAGGTCACGTCCCCCTCGACGGCACCCTCGGCGACGTCGAGGGCGGTCACCACACCGCGTAGGGACATCCGCTCGGCCAGCGCCGGCGACGCCCCACTGCGGGCCGCGGCGGTGGCGTCCTTGGCCAGCGCCGCACCGCTGAACAGCGCTTCGAGGCAGCCGATGTTGCCGCACGAACACATCGGACCGTGCGAGTCGACCTGGATGTGGCCGATGTCGCCGGCGCAGCCGTCGGTGCCCCGGTAGACCTCGCCGGTGAGGTAGATGCCGCACCCGATGCCGGTGCCGATCTTCACGAAGAGGAAGTCGTCCACCGAGTGGGCGACCCCACCGTGCCGCTCACCGATCGCCATGATGTTGACGTCGTTGTCGACCACCGCCGGGCAGCCGTGCTCCCGGCTGAGCAGCTCACGCACCGGGTACCGGTCCCAGCCCGGCATGATCGGCGGCGAGACCGGGACGCCGTCCCGAAAACTGACCGGGCCGGGTACGCCGATGCCTACCGCGTCCAGCCGCTCGTACGCCCCGTCGACCCGGGCCTTGTGCAGCAGTTCGTTGACCCGTTGCAGGGTCACCTTCGGACCGTTACGGATGTCGGCGGCCTCGCCGTAGTGGGCCACCGGTTCGAGGCGGCCGTTGACCACCTCGATGTCCATCGAGCTGGCACCGAGGTCGACGGCGGCGAAGCGCAGCTTCGGGTTCAGCTCGACCAGCGTCGAGCGACGCCCACCCCGGGAGGCGGCGAGCCCGGCCTCGGCGACGTAGCCCAGGGCGACCAGACGATCCAGCTCGGCCAGCATGCGCGGGCGCGGCATCTGGAGGCGGTCGCCCAGCTCGGCCCGCGACACGGCTCCCTCGTCGCGGAGCAACCGCAACAGTCGCACGTGTAGGGGGTCGACCGTTCGCACCGGGAGCCGCCTCTGCATTGGCATCGTTCACATCGACGCAATGCCGATGTGTTGTGTCCGACACAGTAGGAGCGCTCGCATCACCTGTCCAGAGCTTCGGCTGTTCCGACGCTAACTTTTGCTCAAACGGACAGAAGTTTTGGTCGTGCCTGCGGAGGGTGCACCAGCGGCGGCGTGCATCAGCCCCTCGCCCCTCGCGCCCCGCGCCCCGCGCCCCGCGCCCCGCGCCCCGCGCCCCGCGCC
>NZ_JBSFBM010000404.1:0-5459 GCF_053592955.1 Micromonospora sp. NPDC002411
GATTCCGCTGTGGCATCTAGATGCCACAGCGGAATCACGCTCATCAGGGCATGCCGGCCCGGCGGCAGCGGGTCAGCCGGAGGGCGTGCGGCGGGCCCGCGCACAGGGCATGCCGGGCCCGGCGGCGGCACGTCAGCCGGAGAGGGTGCGGCGGCCCCCGCGCATGCGCTGGCGGGGCGGCGGGTCGGCCGGCTTCGGCCGCTTGAGGTGATAGCGGTGCAACTCATGGTTGCCGGGCAGGGACGGGTCCTCGCTCATCGCGACCAGCTCCCAGCCCTGGTCGCCGGCCCGGTTCAGGTGGGCCAGCGAGGTGTCGCCGTAGGGCGTCACGTCGACCATCGAGCCGTCCGGGCCGTACCAGACGAACACGACCTCCCAGCCGAGGTCGTTGGTCGCCGCCTGGCGGCGGCGGACCAGCAGGGCGTACTCCCACTTGAGCATGGCGTCATTCTCACCCCGCAGCGGCCCGCGGACCCGGATCAATCCTCGGCGATCCGCCCGCCGTCGACCCGCAGTCGCCGGTTGGTCTCGATGGCGGCCAGCATCCGCCGGTCGTGGGTGACCAGCAGCAGCGTTCCGGGGTAGGTGGCCAGTGCCGATTCGAGCTGTTCGATGGCGGGCAGGTCCAGGTGGTTGGTGGGCTCGTCGAGCACCAGCAGGTTGACTCCACGGCCCTGGAGCAGGGCCAACGCCGCCCGGGTCCGCTCACCGGGGGAGAGGGTGGCCGCCGGGCGGGGCACGTGCGCCGCCCGCAGCCCGAACTTCGCCAGCAGGGTCCGCGCGTCGGCGGGCGACATGTGGGGTACGGCAGCGTGGAACGCGTCGATCAGCGGCGCGTCGCCGAGGAACAACCCACGGGCCTGGTCCACCTCACCGACCACGACGCCGGGCCCGAGCGAGGCGGTGCCGGCGTCCAGCGGCAGCCGGCCGAGCAGCGCGGCCAGCAGAGTGGACTTGCCGGAGCCGTTCGCCCCGGTCACCGCCACCCGGTCCGCCCAGTCGATCTGGAGGTCGACCGGGCCGAGGGTGAACCCGCCTCGGCGTACCACGGCACCTCGCAGCGTGGCCACGACGGCGCCGGCGCGGGGCGCGGCGGCGATCTCCATCCGCAGCTCCCACTCCTTGCGGGGCTCCTCGACCACGTCGAGCCGTTCGATCAGGCGCTCGGTCTGCTTGGCCTTGGCGGCCTGCTTCTCGCTCGCCTCGCTGCGGAACTTGCGGCCGATCTTGTCGTTGTCGGTGGCCTTGCGACGGGCGTTCTTCACGCCCTTCTCCATCCAGCCACGCTGGGTGCGCGCCCGCGCCTCCAGGCCGGCCTTCGTGTCCGCGTACTCCTCGAAGTCCGCGCGGGCGTGCCGACGCGCCACCTCGCGCTCCTCCAGGTAGGCCGCGTAGCCACCGCCGTAGTGGTTGACCTGCTGCTGCGGCAGGTCCAGCTCCAACACCCGAGTCACCGTGCGGGTCAGGAACTCTCGGTCGTGGCTGACCAGTACCGTGCCGGCACGCAGCCCGGTGACGAACTCCTCCAGCCGCTCCAACCCGGCCAGGTCCAGGTCGTTGGTCGGCTCGTCGAGCAGGAACACGTCGTACCGGCTGAGCAGCAGCGACGCCAGCCCCGCCCGGGCCGCCTGACCGCCGGACAACCCGGTCATGGCGTGGTCCAGGTCCACCGCCAGACCCAGGTCGGCGCTCACCTGCTCGGCGCGTTCGTCCAGGTCCGCGCCGCCGAGGGCGAGCCAGCGCTCCAGGGCGTCGCCGTAAGCGTCGTCGGCGCCCGCCGTCCCGGCGGTCAACGCCTCGGTCGCCGCGTCCAACGCCGCCTGCGCGGCGGTCACCCCGGTCCGTCGGGCCAGGAAGTCCCGCACCGTCTCACCCGGTCGCCGTTCCGGCTCCTGCGGCAGGTGCCCGACCGTGGCGGTGGGCGGGCTGAGCCGGACGCTGCCGGCCTCGACCGGCAACAACCCGGCGAGGGTACGCAGCAGCGTCGACTTGCCGGCCCCGTTCGGCCCGACCAGGCCGATCACGTCGCCGGGGGCGACAACCAGGTCCAAACCGGCGAAGAGTGAGCGGTCGCCGTGCCCGGCGGCCAGGTCCTTGACGATCATCGTGGCGCTCATCAGGACGGCAGCCTATCCGGCTGCCGGCATACGAGCCGACGGCAGCGGGCAGACTCAACGGCGTGGTGACCACACTGGCGATCGACTGCGGCGGCGGAGGCATCAAGGCCTCCGTGCTGGACGAGGCGGGCACGATGAGGGCCCGACCGTTGCGGGTGCCCACCCCGTACCCGTTGCCGCCTGCGCTTTTCGTCTCGACCCTGCTGGATCTGGGCGGACGCCTACCGACGGCGGACCGGCTCACCGTCGGCGTACCCGGGATGATCCGGCACGGGGTGGTGGTCGCCACGCCGCACTACGTGACCCGCAGTGGCCCCCGCAGTCGCGTCGACCCGGACCTGCTCGCCGAGTGGTCCGGCTGGGACGCGCGGGGCGCCCTCGCGGACGCCTTCGGGGTGCCCGCGCTGGTACTCAACGACGCCGAGGTGCACGGCGCCGGGGTGGTCGCCGGCACCGGCTGCGAACTGGTGCTGACCCTCGGGACGGGGCTGGGCAGCGCGCTCTTCGACGGCGGGGTGCTCGCTCCGCACCTGGAGCTGTCGCACGCGCCGGTGCGGTGGGGCACCACCTACGACACGTACGTGGGTGAGCCGGAACGTCGGCGGCTCGGCGACGCCTTCTGGTCCCGCCGGATCCGGCAGGTGGTCGACGGGCTGCGCCCGGTGTTCCGGTGGGACCGGCTCTACCTGGGCGGGGGCAACTCCCGACTGATCCGGCCCGAGCAGCTCGCCCGGATGGGCGACGACGTGGTAGTGGTGCCGAACACCGCCGGAATCGTCGGCGGTGTCCGTGCTTGGGAGCTTTCCGCCGGACGTCGGGACGCCCGCACCTGACCCCTTCTCGACTCCCGGGAACAGTCGCCAAACGTCCGGTGTTGTGCCAGCGTCGGAACAGGTGACGGTGCGACCGAGGGGGTGGGGCAGATGGATCTTCTGGCGGACTACCGGCGGGCGACCATGTTCTTCGAAACCGGTGACCCGAACGGAGCAGCCCGACTGCTGGAGCCGATCGTCGACGCCGAACCCGGCAACGCGGCCGTTCGGCAACTGCTGGCCCGGGCGTACTTCCAGTCGGCCCAGCTCAACCGGGCCGAGGAGCACCTTCGGGAACTGATCGACCGGGACCCCAGCGACCACTACGCGCACCACGTGCTCGGTCGGACGCTGGAGCGGCTGAACCGGCACAACGACGCGCTGCGGCACCTGCGGATCGCCGCCGCGATGTACGCGACGAACGACGACTACCGGACCGCGCTGGAGCGGGTGGAGACCCGAGTGGGCGGCACACGCTAAGGCGTGAACCGGTGACGTGGCAGGGGCGGTCCTCCGGGGCCGCCCCTTCGTTGTCCGGCGGCTGTCCCTGGTCGTTCGGTGGGCGGCCCCGGTCGTCTGGTGGGCCTGCCGTCCGGCGTGCCTAGGATGGCGGACATGGGACCTGACCGGCCGGGGGCTGCGGCATGAAGCTCAAGCTGGACCTGCACGACATCTTCAACAAGGGCCAGGACATCGACCGCGCGCTGCGCGGGATCATGGACGAGGCGGTGGCGAAGAAGGCCACCCTCGTCGAGATCATCCCTGGTAAGGGGTCCGGTCAGCTCAAAAAGCGCGTGCTGCGGTTCCTCGACCAGAAGGACGTCAAGCAGCTCTACCACCGGGTGGAGAAGGACTCGAAGAACTTCGGCCGCCTCTTCGTCCACTTCCGCTGGAAGTAGGAACGACATAGCCTCTGACCTGCATAGCAGGCCGCCGGCATGGCCGATTAACCATGATCATGCCGTGTCCAGGCCGTCAAGGGCTTGCGGAGCATCGTTGCCGGCCTGGTCCTCACTGAGTGCCTTGTCGATGGCCCGGCGGGTGCGATCCTCGCTGGCCGGCAGTAGGTGGGTGTAGGTCCGGAGGGTGAAGCCCGGGTCAGCGTGGCCCAGGTAGGCCGACAGCGCCTTAATGCTCTCTCCAGCGTCCAGGAGGACCGAGGCGTAGGTGTGGCGCAGGACGTGCATCCCGTTGTGTCGGTCATCGGGGATCCCGGTCGCGCGGATCGCGGGCTTCCAGACACCGGAGTTGAACATCGAGCGGGACAGCGCCAGGCCGGCGGGTGTCGTCAGGTACAGCTCGACGGTTCGCGACTCGCCGGTCAGCGTCTCCCACGGCAGGGTCACCGGGACCGGCGGGCAATCTTGCGCATGTTGCTTGAGCCTGGCGGCGACCGAGTCGGGCAGCGGGACCTCGCGGGACTTGCCGCCCTTCGGCGGGGCGAAGATCAGCGAACCCCGAACCAACTTGATCTGCCGAGTGATTTGCAGGACCGGGCGGGTCGGGTCGAGGTCCCCGGGGCTGACCGCGAATATCTCCCCTTGCCGTAGACCACATCCCGAGCCCAGGTCCACCGCGATCCGGTACCGGGGACGCACGTTCTTCCGAAACGCAGTCAACCGGGTGACCGGCCACGGCACCACCTTGGTCGGAGCGGGTTTCGGCCGGCGAATGCTCTTGACCGCGAACGGGTTGCTGACGATCTTCTTGTCGTCCACCGCCGCGTTGAGAATCATCGACACGTCAGTGAAGAGGACCCGGCGGTAACCCACCGACAGCCCTTTCTCTTGGATCTTCCGCGCCCACTCCCGGATCGTCGTCGGCTGGATGGACGCGATCGGCTTGTGCCCGATGACCGGGTACACGTGCAGGCGGAGTTCGTACTCGATGCGGTCGCGGGTGAGAACGTCGGTGGTCGCGGCAGCGAGCCATTCGTCGGCGTACTGCTTGAAGGTCGTGCGGCCGGCGTCGGGGTCGACGTAGGTGCCCTTGAGGATGTCGGCCTGAACGTTGGCGAGAAATGCCTGTGCGTCGCGCTTCTTACGGCCTTCATCAAGGCTGGCTCAGCCTTCTGCCAGAACCGGGTTACCAAATCCTCGGGGCCATAGCGCTCGCGGATTTCGGCCAGCCGCTGCTCGACGGTGAAGTCTTGGCCGTCGGGCCCCGTAGTCATATCTGCGAACCAGAGGGCATCAGCAACGGCTGACTCCTCGCGCGGAAACTCCGTTTCCAGGACACGCTTCAAGCCACGTTCAGCAGCCTCATACGACGCACAAGAGTGGTGGGCGACGAGAGAGGCAACTCGGTGATCAAGGCCCTCACGAAGCAGCCATCGAGCGCCGTCGAGTGCATGGAATCCAGTATCGGCGATCGTTGGTGCATAACCGATGTCGTGCAACCAAGCCGCAGCCACAAGCAGCTGGACCTCACCCGTAGCTGCGGACTGTCCGACCTTAGCGGCCTTAGCTGCTACTGCCTGAACATGTCTCCACCGTCGAGGCAGGGCGGCCGCCAGGTGGGCGGCGGCGAT
>NZ_JBSFBM010000405.1:0-5408 GCF_053592955.1 Micromonospora sp. NPDC002411
GGCCGCGGTGGTGGTGACCGAGGCGTCGACGCTGGACGGCGCCGGTCACGCGGCGGTGCGCGGGCGATGACCCGGCTGCCGATGGCCGCCTGGATCGGCACCTCGAACTGCTGGCGCGGGATCAGCGTACGAAGCTTGGCGGCGATGGTGACGCCGTAGTTGTACGCCTTGTCCTTGTGCACGATGGCGCTGAACGCGTCCACCGGCTCGCCGTGCAGCAGGATGTCCACCTTCACCAGGTCGGACGCCTGCTCGCCGGAGGGCTCGTAGTCGAGCGACGCGTAGCCCTTGGTACGGCTCTTCAACTGGTCGAAGAAGTCGTAGATGATCTCCGCGAGGGGCAGCGTGTAGCGCAGCTCCACCCGGTCGGCGGAGAGGTAGTCCATGCCGAGCAGGGTGCCGCGCCGGCCCTGGCAGAGCTCCATCACCGCGCCCACGTAGTCGTTCGGCGTCAGCACGGTGGCCCGGACCACTGGCTCGTACACCTCGGCGATCTTGCCGGTGGGGTACTCGCTCGGGTTGGTCACGACGATCTCCGCGCCATCGTCCGTGATCGCCCGGTAGACGACGTTCGGGGCGGTGGAGATCAGGTCGAGGTTGTACTCGCGCTCCAACCGCTCCCGGATGATCTCCAGGTGGAGCAGGCCGAGGAAGCCGCAGCGGAAGCCGAACCCGAGCGCACCGGACGTCTCCGGCTCGTAGTCCAGGGCGGCGTCGTTGAGCTTGAGCTTGTCCAGGGCCTCGCGCAGGTTCGGGTAGTCGGACCCGTCGATCGGGTAGAGGCCGGAGTAGACCATCGGCTTAGGGTCCTTGTAGCCACCGAGCGGCTCGGCCGCCGGCCGGCTGTTGATGGTGACAGTGTCACCGACCCGGGACTGCCGGACGTCCTTCACGCCGGTGATCAGGTAGCCGACCTCGCCGACGCCGAGCGCCTCGGCCTTGACCATCTCGGGCGAGATGACGCCGATCTCCAGCAGCTCGTGCACGGCGCCGGTGGACATCATCTTGATCCGGTCGCGGGCGCTGATCCGGCCGTCGATGACCCGGACGTACGTGACGACACCGCGGTACACGTCGTACACCGAATCGAAGATCATCGCGCGGGCGGGCGACTCGGCCTCACCGACCGGCGGAACGAACTGCCTGACGATCTCGTCGAGCAGGTGCGGGACGCCCTCGCCGGTCTTGCCGGAGACCCGGATGCAGTCGGCGGGATCACCGCCGATGAGGTGGGCCAACTCCTCGGCGTACTTCTCCGGCTGGGCGGCCGGCAGGTCGATCTTGTTGAGCACCGGGATGATGCGCAGGTCGTTCTCGAGCGCCAGGTAGAGGTTCGCCAGGGTCTGCGCCTCGATGCCCTGCGCGGCGTCGACCAGCAGCACGGCGCCTTCGCAGGCGGCCAGCGACCGGGACACCTCGTAGGTGAAGTCGACGTGCCCCGGGGTGTCGATCATGTTGAGCACCGCGTGCTCGCCGGCCCGCTCACCCTCACGGATGGTCCAGGGCATGCGGACGGCCTGGCTCTTGATGGTGATGCCGCGCTCGCGCTCGATGTCCATCCGGTCCAGGTACTGCGCGCGCATCTGCCGGGGATCGACCACGCCGGTGAGCTGCAGCATCCGGTCGGCCAGGGTCGACTTCCCGTGGTCGATGTGGGCGATGATGCCGAAGTTCCGGATGCGACCGGGGTCGGTGGAACCAGGGGCGTTCGCGCCGGGATCGAGCTTCGGTGGCACAGCGGTCCGTTCTGGTCGGCTGACGTGAACAGGCCGGCGCGCCGCCGACCCCCTCTATGTTCCCACGCCGCCGGGGTGCGCCCACTGCGCGGGCGATGCATCGGTCCGCGGACACCTCACTCCAGGGGCGGCTCGACGAAGAGCGCGGCCAACCGGGGCAACCGCCGACGCGCCTCTTCCTCGTCGTCGAAGTCCCAGAAGTCGTTCAGGTCCGGCGTCCGCACCGGGTCACGGTCAGCGGGTAGTTCGGTGGCGGTGGCCTTGCGGTACGCGTCCCAGGGCACCGACAGCATCCGCTCGGCGGAGAACTCCTCACCACTGAGCGAGGCCGCCCGCACCTGCGGCAGTTCGGCCAGCGAGTCCGGTTCGGTGACCGCGCGGGCGAAGACCGCCCGCCCCTGGGTCATCAGCCAGCCCCGGAAGTGCTCGAAGCCGTCGGCCGAGGCGCCACCGTTGATCAGGTACGCCGCGCCCCACAGGTCCGCCTTGTGCGAGGCCGCCAGCACCCGCGTCTGGTGCCGGGCGTACCCGACGATGTCCTCCGGATCGCGCTCGGCGAGCAGGGCGACGGCCCGCGCGGCGACCGGCCCGGGCTCTCCCCCGCCGCCGGCCCGAGCCTCGTCGATCAGCTGCCAGAAGTCCTCGGTCCTCATGGCTTGGCAGTCTGGCAGTGTCGCCGCGCGTCGCGCACGCACCCCGGGGCAGCATGGTGCGGTGTCCTCTCCCTCGTTGCCGCCGGTGCCCTACCACGCGAGCGCCCAGCGGCCGTCGTGGTCGACGTTGCCGGCGACGCTGCGGGCCGCGGTCGCCGACCGGCTCGGCACGCCGGTGGTCACCGCCCGGGTCGCGGGCGCGGGCTTCACCCGCGGCTTCGCCGCGGTGCTCCACACCGCCGCCGGCGGCCGGGCCTTCGTGAAGGCGGCACCCGCCGCCGAGCAACCGCACCTGGTCGAGTGGTACGCCCGGGAAGCAGCGATCCTGGACCGGCTGCCGGCCGACCTACCGGCGCCCCGGCCCCGGTGGACGCTGTACGAGGCCGGCTGGTTCGTGCTCTGCACCGACGCCGTCGACGGCCACACCCCACGCCTGCCGTGGGTGCCCGCCGAGCTGGACGCCACCCTCGCCGGGTACGCGGAGGTCGCCGCCGCCCTGGCCGAGCCACCGGCCGAGCTGACCGCCCTCGGCCTGCCACACCTGGCCGACCTGGCCCGCTCGGACATCCTCTGGTGGGAGGAGGTCGCCGCCGGTCGGGAACCCCCGCCCCCGCTGCCCTCGTCGACCCTGGATCGGGTGCCCGACCTGGTCGCGTTGGAGTCCCTCCTCCCCCGGTACGCCGCCGAGGCGACCGGGCTGATCCACGGCGACCTGCGAGTCGACAACGTGCTGATCGGCGCGGACGGCCGAGCCTGGTTCTGCGACTGGACCTGGGTGTGTTCCGGGCCGGCCTGGTTCGACCTGGCCGGTCTGCTCCTCACCGCGTACGCCAGTGGACTCGACGCCGACCGGCTTTTCGCCACCCACCCGGCGACCGCCGGCGCACCGCCCGACGCGTTGGACGCGACCCTGGCCGCGTTGGCCGGCTATTACCTCACGGGCGCGGCGGCGGCACCGGCGACGGCTTCGCCGCACCTGCCCGCCCACCAGCGGTGGAGCGGGGAACAATCGCTCGACTGGCTGGCCCGCCGTCAGGGCTGGCGCTGACAGCGGCCCGCCTGCGACTCCGGTGGCCCGGCGGCCCCGACACCCGGCGGGCCCGGCGGCCTCGGCACCCCCGGCGGCCCCGGCCCGTGATCGACTCGGGTTCCTTGAAGTCGGTCTGTCAGCCACGGTCGGATGGCGCGGTTTCCAGGAAGCCGAGTGAATCAAGCGTTCGAGCGTTCGGATAGGCTCTCGACCCAGGACGGGCCCCGTTCGGGCCGAGCCGTTTTGGCTCGTCCCGGGCGACCTGGTAACCTGGCTCTTCGCGCGGCGGTGACGCATGTTCGTCATCCAGCGCACAAGCTGACCAACCCGAGCTATCAAGACGAGGCTGTCGCGTGGCGAACATCAAGTCCCAGATCAAGCGCAACCGGCAGAACGAAAAGGCCCGGCTGCGCAACAAGTCGGTCAAGTCGTCGCTGAAGACCGCCGTCCGGAAGTTCCACGAGGCTGCCGAGGCCGGTGACGTCGAGAAGGCGACCGCGCTCATGCTGGACGCCTCGCGCAAGCTGGACAAGGCCGTCAGCAAGGGCGTGATCCACTCCAACCAGGCCGCGAACCGCAAGTCCGCGATCGCGAAGCGCGTGGTGTCGCTCTCCGCCTGACGACTTCACCGTCAGACTGATTCGGAAAGCCCCGGGCCCAGGCCCGGGGCTTCCGTGTGTCCGCAGTCGGGCCAGCCAGGCTGGGCCTGATTGGTCGTTTCCCGGCGGCCGGGCTCAGTCTGACGGGTGGGCGCGGCGAGGGGGTGGCACCGAATCTGCGGTGATCACCACGCCGGTCACACTCTGCGAGATCCACTCCACCTGGGCTCGCCCGACCGCCGGTTCCATCTGGCGGCGGAATCGGTCCCGTTCCTGCTCGGGCACGAGCGCTGCGGAGCGGACCACGATCGCGGCCACCATGTCGTTGAGCTTGACCATCGCCGCCACCACGACGGGCAGCACCAGCACCGCCCACCAGGTGACAAGTTCGGCGAGGGCGAGCAGCACCGCCAGGGCGATGGTGCCCTCGAAGAAGAGGAAGCACAGCACGCCGCCGGGGTTGACGAACCGCAGGCCGAGGATCCGGGCGTAGAGCGGCCGGTACCGCTCCTCGTCCACTCCGATGGTGGCCCACGCCGGGCGGTTCGCCCCCGTCACCTGGTGCTGCCCTGCCGGGCCGCCGCGACGGAGAAGACCGCCCGTTCCAGTGCGTACGCCCGGTCGTCTGAGCCGCCCTTGACGGCCGCGTTGCACTCGGCGGCGACCTGCATGGCCCGGACCAGGCCCTCCGGGGTCCAACCGCGCCCCTGTCGCTGCGCCCGTTCGATCTTCCACGCGGGCATGCCGAGGCTGCTGGCCAGCTGGTACGGGTTGCCCCGCCCGGCCGACGCCACCCTGGCAACCGTGCGCACTCCGTCGGCCAGGGCGTCGGCGATGGGCACCGGGTCGACCCCGACGTGCAGGGCCCAGCGCAGCGCCTCCAACGCCGCCGGCACGTCGCCGACCATGGTGGCGTCCGCCACCGTGAAGCCGGTCACCTCGACCCGACCCCGGTAGTAGCGGGCGACAGTTTCGGCGCTGATCCGCCCGTCGGTGTCGGCGATCAGCTGGGAGCAGGCGGCGGCCAGTTCGCGGAGGTCGTTGCCAACGGCCGCGATGAGCGCCTCCGCGGCGTCGTCGGTGCACTTGCCTCCGGCTCGGCGGATCTCGTCCCGGACGAAGGCCACCCGGTCGCGGTGCCCCTTGAGCTTGACCGCCGGCACGACGGTCGCGCCGGCGGCCCGCAGCCCGTCGGCGAACGCCTTGCCCTTGGCGGCACCCAGGTGCAGCACCAGCAGTTGGACGTCCGGGTCGGGATTCTTCGCGTACGCCAGCAGCGCGGCGACCAGGTCCTTGCGCGCGTCCTGACCGGAACGCAGGATCAGCAGCCGCCGCCCACCGAACAGCGACGGGCTGAGCATCTCGGCGATCTCGCCGACGGTGAGCGCTC
>NZ_JBSFBM010000406.1:0-5407 GCF_053592955.1 Micromonospora sp. NPDC002411
ATGCTGCCCGGGCAGGACGCGGGTGGCAGCGCTCGCGCGGTGGCCCGGGACCTGTCCCGGGTGACCGGCCGTCCGGTGACCGCCGGGGCGAGTGGCCCGTCGAACGGCCCGGGGGCGCTGGCCGCCACGTTCCAGGAGGCGGACCGGTGCCTGACCGCGCTGGGTGCCCTGGGCCGCGCCGGTCAGGGTGCGAGCACTGCGGAACTGGGATTCGTCGGGTTGCTGCTGGGGACGGTGGGTGACCGGGGCGAGAAGGACGTGACCCAGTTCCTCAGCGCCACCGTGGGGCCGGTGGTCGACTACGACGCCCGGCGCGGAACGGCTCTGGTGAAGACGTTGGAGGCGTACTTCGGGGTGGGTGGCAGCCTGGCCCGGGCCGCCGAGCAACTGCACGTGCACGTCAACACGGTGACCCAGCGGCTGGAGCGGGTGGGGCAGTTGCTCGGCGCCGACTGGCAACGGCCCGACCGGGCGTTGGAGGTGCAGCTCGCGCTGCGCCTGCACCGGCTGCGCGCCCCGGCCGGCTGACCGCGCCACCGGACCAGACTCCGGGCCCGGCGTGGAGAGCCACGCCGTGCCCGGCACGCCGGATCAGCGGGCGCGGATGCCCTCCAGTACGGCGTCGACGACCCGCTCGGGCAGGGTCTGCTCGTCCAGGTCCGGATTCCACTGCAGCACCCGCTGGATCAGCATGGGCCCGGTGAGCAGTGCCATCGTCACCTCCACGTCGATGTCGGCGCGGAGCACACCCTCGTCGATGCCGCGTCGCAGCACTTCGCGCATCAGCTGCCGCCGGGGCGAGATGATGTTCTGGTAGAGCTGGAACTGGTCCGCGCTGCGGTTCACGGCGGGTGCCAGGCAGGGCATGATCTTCGCCGCTCGCGGGTCGACGTTCTTGCCGATCGCGCCGACCAGCAGCACCAGGTCGTCACGGACGGAGTGACCGGCCGGCTGCGCCATGACGCCCTTGAGTCGCCGCAGCGCGTCGAGCAGCAGGGCGTCCTTGCCGGCCCAGCGGCGGTAGATGGTGGCCTTGCCGACCCCGGCACGGGCGGCGATGGCCTCGATCGAGAGCGCCTCGATGGTGCTGCCCTCGGCGAGCAGGTCGAGGGTGGCTTCGATGATCGCCTCGTCGGCGCGGATGCTCCGCGGTCGCCCGGGCGACCGCGGAGCATCGGCAGTGGACGTCATGTCCGACATTCTCCCCGAACCTATGCCGTGCCGGCCAACTCGGGCTCGGCGACCGGGGCCGCCGGCGCGAGGCTGGTGTCCTCCCGACCGGGCATCCAGCGCAGCACCACGATGATTCCGAGCGCGGCGATGATCCCGGAGAGCCCGGCCGCCCAGTGCATGGCGGTGACGAAGGCGTCGTTGGCGGCCGAGATCAGCGCCGGCGCCGCCGGGCCGAGCTGGCCCGCCGCCGCGTACGCCCCGGAGATCGACTCGTTGGCCGCGTCGCGGGCACCCGTGGGCAGCCCGGTCAGCGCGTCACCGATGTCGCTGCGGTAGACCGCGGAGAGCACCGAGCCGAGGACCGCGACACCGAGCGCGCCGGCCACCTGACGGATGGTGTTGCTGACCGCGGAGCCGACACCGGCCTTCTCGCGCGGCAGCGCCGACATGATCGACTCGGTGGCCGGCGGCATGATGTTGGCCATCCCGGCGCCCTGGATGAGGAAGACGAGCAGCACGATCCAGATCGGGGTGGAGGCGCCGATGAAGACGAACGCGGCGAGCGAGATCACGGTCAGCGCCAGCCCCACGGTGGCGACGGCCTTGCCGCCGTAGCGACGGACCATCGCGGCGCTGCGGGGCGCGAAGATCAGCTGGGCGCCGGCGAAGGGCAGGAAGAGCAGACCGGTCTGCAGCGGGCTGTAGCCCCGCACCAGCTGCAGGTAGAACGAGCCGAAGAACATGGAGCCCATCGCGGCGAAGAACACCAGGCCGACGATGGCGACCGGGGCGGCGAAACGGGGCACCTTGAACAGTCGGACGTCCAGCGACGGGTGGTCGCTGCGCCGCTCGTGCTGGACGAACCAGGCCAGCACGGCGATGCCGACGAGGATCGAGCCCCAGGCCATCGGACGGTCGAAGCCGTGCTCACCGCCGTCGATGATGCCGTAGGACAGGGCGACCAGACCGACCACGGAGAGCAGGACGCCGAGCACGTCGACGCGGCCCGGGCGTGGGTCACGCGACTCGGGGACCAGCAGGGCCACCAGGACCACGCCGGCGACGACCACCGGCACGTTGATCAGGAAGACCGAGCCCCACCAGAAGTGCTCCAGCAGCGCGCCGCCGAGGATCGGGCCGATGGCCACGGCGAGACCGACAGCGCCGGCCCAGACACCGATGGCCCGGCCACGCTCACGCGGGTCGAAGACGTTGGAGATGATCGACAGGGTCACCGGCATGATGGCCGCGCCGCCGACGCCCATGAGGGCGCGGGCCGCGATGAGCTGGCCAGGGCTCTGGGCGTACGCGGAGAGCAGCGACGCCAGGCCGAACAGCGCCAGACCGACCATCAGGAAGCGCTTGCGGCCGGCGCGGTCGCCGAGAACTCCGAAGGTGAACAGCAGCCCGGCGAAGACCAGCGTGTAGGAGTTGATGGCCCACTCCAGCTGACCCTGGCTGGCGCCGAGGCCGTGCACCGGGTCGGCCAGGGTGCGCAGGGCCACGTTGAGGATCGTGTTGTCGAGGACGACCACGAGGAGGCTGATCACCAGCACCCCCAGGATCGCCCACCTCCTCGGGTGGCCCGTGTTGTTGTGCAGCTCCATGCCTGGTTTTCCCCCCACGCTTCACCCGCGGCGCAATACGATACGGGTCAGACTCGTAACGTGGGTCAGCCTACGACCCCCATTAACGATACGGCACCGATCCGTATCGTATGTGGTGGGCATCACGCCCCGCAGGCACGTCCAAACAGGCGGCGACCGCGTCCGGCAGCGAGCCGAGGTGCGCCGCCGGCCGGGTGAGCGGCTCGATCCAGCCCGGCCCGGCGCCGTACACCCGCAGGCAGGGGAAGTCCCGGGCGAAGCGCACCAGCCGGTACGCGCGGCCGGTGACCGGCGTCTGCGACCAGAGCACGACGGTGTGCGGGCGCGCGCGGTGGACCGCGCTGGTCAGCGCCGGCCAGGGCAACGTCGAGCCGAGATTCAGACAGCCGCGACCCTGCTCGCGCAGCGCGGCCGCCAGCGCCTGCAGCCCGAGGCTGTGGGCTTCCCTCTCGACGCCGGCCAGCAGCACCCCACCGGCGGGCAGTGGGCGGCCCGGTTCCCGTCGGTACACGTCGAACGCGACCCGGACACCCTCGGTGAGGGCATGCTCGACGACGAGTTCCGCGGCGGTCCGCCCCGGCAGCCGAGCCAGCAACGGGCGGCAGACCTGCCCCCAGAGCGCCGGCACGCCCCACGCCTCCGCCAATTCCAGCACCAGCGTGGCGACACCGTGACCGTCCAGGTCCTCGGCCGCCAACAGGACCTGCTTGTGCGCGATCTCCACAGCCTCGGCCGGCATCGGATCGGTCAGCACCAGACGTACCCCCGGGTAGATGGTTTCCACCCGGGATTCGCTGAAACAACGCGCGGTGGATGCGCCGTCGCGGATTTTAACCAGCGGCGGACCGCGCGGGGTCAAAGACCGTCGATGACGTCGGCATCCGGCGGGCGGCGGACGTGCGGGAACTCCACTCCCGCACGCCGCCGGCTTGACCGGGTCTCCTAGGTTGATGATCCACACAGCCCAGCGGAAGGTCCCACCCCATGCCCGTCGGCTTCACCATGGCGATCGTCTTCGCCGTCGCCCTGGCGGTCAGCGCCGTCCTGGCCCTGGTCGCCCCCGCGCGGCCGTTGAAGCGGACGGCCGCCCTCGCGGCGCTCGTCTTCCTCGCCCTCACCCTGCTCGTCGGCGTCACCGCGAGCGCCCACTCGGTGCCCATCCGCTCGGTCGGCATCGTCACCAGCTTCGGCAAGCCCACCGGCGAGGTGACCGGCTCGGGGCTGAAGTGGGTGGCGCCGTGGCAGAAGGTCGGCGAGTGGGACGCCGGCCGGCAGAAGTACGACCACATCGGCGGGAACAACTGCGTACGCGTCCGCACCGGCACGCTCGCCGACGCGTGCGTCGAGGTGCTCGTCGAGTGGCAGGTCAAGCCGGAGAACGCGCCGAAACAGTTCATGGACTACAAGGGAGACTTCGGCAGCTTCCGAGGCCAGCGGGTGGGTGTGCAACTCGACAGCGCGGTCAACGACGCGTTCGCCGCGTACAACCCGCTCGAGAAGATCGACGCGCAGACCGGTGACCTCAACGTCGACCTGAAGCCCTTTGCGGCGAACATCAAGACCAGCGCGGAGACCCGGCTCGCCACCGACGTGGACATCCTCTCGGTGACCATCACCCGGGTGAACCACGACGACAAGACCGAGGGCAACATCAAGGCGTTCCAGGACAAGCTGGCCCAGACCCGCAACCTGGAGCAGGACCGCAAGAACGCCGAGATCTCCAAGCAGATCACCGAGACCAATGCGAAGGTCGACAAGGTGACCCGCTGTCTGGAGATCGCGGAGAAGAACGGCGCCAACCCGGGCCTCTGCATCAACCCGGGCATCGTCACCGGCAAGTGACGGCCGCCCGAGAGGAGAGCATCATGACCGACGCCACCGTGCGAGGCCCGCAGCCTCGGCGAGGGACGATCCAGCGGATGGACAACGTCGCCATCGTCGTCGACGACCTCGCCGCCGCCGTGGCGTTCTTCGTCGAACTCGGACTTGAGCGGGAAGGCGAGGCGACAGTCGAGGGCAGCGCGGTAGATCGCCTCGTCGGCCTTGCGGGAGTCCGCTCGGACATCGCGATGATGCGCACCCCGGACGGCCACGGACGGGTCGAGCTGACCAGATACCAGACGCCGCCCAGCCGAGAGGGTGACCCCCGCGCGCCGACGAACACGCTGGGCGCCCATCGCATCATGTTCGCCGTCGACGACATGGACGACATCCTCGACCGCCTGCGCCCGCACGGGGCCGAGCTCATCGGCGAGCTGGTGCAGTACGAGAACAGCTACCGGCTGTGTTACCTGCGCGGCCCCGCCGGCATCGCCATCGCACTGGCCGAGCAGACCGGGTAACGCCCCACGGGATCGCGACTGGACGCCGCAGCCGGGCCGGCTACGACGTCCAGTCGCGCCGGAGCAGCCCGTAGATCACCATGTCCGCGAAGCCGTCGCCGTCGTACTCGCGCTCCCGCAGGGTGCCTTCGTGCGTGAAGCCGCACGCCTCCGCGGTCCGCCGCATGGCCGTGTTGGTGGCCAGCGTCTCCAACTCCAGACGACGCAGGTTGCGGTTGCGGAAGCCGTACCGGCAGAGCAGCCGGATCACGTCGGTCCCGTACCCCTGGCCACGTGCCTCGGGCA
>NZ_JBSFBM010000407.1:0-5393 GCF_053592955.1 Micromonospora sp. NPDC002411
GGCCTCACGACGCTCGACGCCGACCCGGCAGCGCCCGCCGCGGCCTGACACGACGCGGGCCGCGCCTTTCGGGGCCTGACGCGAGACGAGGGCCGCTCCGCGCGACGCGGAACGGCCCTCGACGAATGTCCTGCGGGTCAGAGCAGCGACATGTGGACGTGGTCGGTGTGGTTCGACGGACCGCTGTACGAACTCCAACCGGTCGCCGGGAACCAGATCTGCCGGTTCCAGATGACGTAGTAGATGCCCAGTCGGTCGGCGTTACGGATGAGGAAGGCGGCGACGTTGTTGCCGTACTTCCGGGTGTCGTCGTTGTGCCACGGGGCGAAGCCGCTCTTCTGCAACGACCAGTCGCAGGCGCGGCCCTTCGGGTGCTCCCACGGCCCACCGGAGCGGTAGCAGCCGACGAACCGGTTGAAGCCGGCCGCCTTGACCTCCTTGTACGCGTGCAGCGTGCGGGGCGTGACGCAGCCGGACGTGGTCGGGTCCTTCTCGCTGCACGACTGCGGCTTCCAGTCACCGTCGGCGGTGCGACCCGGGCCGATCTTGGCGACCTTCGAGGTGGCGTCGACCAGGCCGCCGGTGAAGCCCTTGCCGCCGACGAGGGAGAGCGCCTTGTCCGCCTCGCTCTTGCGCTTGGCCATCAGGGCGGTCTGCTTCTGCTGCTCGCGGACCTCCGCGTCGAGAAGTAGCTTGGCCTGCTCGGCGCGGGCCTTCACCGCGTTGACCTCGGCGAGCTTCTTCTCGTTGACCATGTTCATCTCGTCGAGCAGCGAGGCCCGCTGGACGAACGCGTCGGGAGCCTTGCTCTCCAGCAGCATCGCGAGCGCGCCGATCCGGCCGGTCCGGTACGACTGGGCGGCGATCTGCCCGACCTGGGGGGCCAGCGCGTCCAGGTCGGCCCGGGCCCGATCGACCTGCTGCGTCAGCTCGCTCTGCCGCTTCTTGGACTTGTCCAGTTGGGACTTGGCGGCGGAGTAGTCGCGGTTGGCCTGCTCGATGACGTCGGTGAGCAGCTTTGGCTCGCCGTCCTCCTCGTGCCCGGACGGGGTGGGAGTCGTCGGGGCGGCGTGGGCCGGGAGGGGCCCGGCGAGCACGGTGAGTGCGGCGATCACGGCCACCACGGGTGTCAACCAGCGGCGTAGGGGTGCCGTCACAATGTTCCCTTCCGTCGACCGCCGACCGGGTTAGCTGACGGGTTCGGGGCGGAAGTGGCCCCTACCGCTGACGCGGATTCACCCCACGTACCTGGGTCCCCGGCTCGCCGGTTGGCGATTGGGCGGTGGCACCGCAGACGCCGCTTCGCGCCTTCATCGGTGACCGGCAGCGAGGTTACCCGAGAGTCGACCGGGTGAGCTACGCCTGGATGCCGACCAAAAGTGTCATTTCGCCATAGCGTTGAGTGACCAGTGACGCGGTTCTCAGGGTGGAGGCCCGATCTGGTCACGCTGAGGAGTGTCACCATGTCGTATCCGTGCTCCTGTTCGGCTCCGGCCACCGGTCGGCGGCGGTAGATGGGGGTGGAGTCCGCGTCGGGTCCGACTCGTCGGGGTGACCCGTTCGCGGTGAGATCAGTGCGGCCAGTGCCTCCGCCCGGTCCGTCTGCGGTCGCGGGGCGGAAGCGTCGGCGGGCGACGTGGCGTCGGTGCGACCGGCGGCGGGCGACAGAGCGTCGGTGCGACCGGCGGCGGTCACCACCGCCGCCAGTCCGGTGGTCAGCGGCACGGCGGCGATCAGGCCGAGGGTGGCGACCGCGCTGCGGACGATCTCCTGGGCGAGGAACTCGCTGGTGAGGATCTGCCCGATCGGCCGCGCGTCCGCGGTGAGCAGGAGCAACAGCGGCAGCGACGCGCCCGCGTACGCCAGCACGATGGTGTTGACAGTGGACGCGATGTGCGCCCGACCGACCCGGGTTGCCGCGCGGTACAGCTGCAACCGGGTCAGGCCGGGGTTGGCGTGCGCCAGTTCGGTGACGGTGGCCGCCTGGGTGACTGTCACGTCGTCGAGCACCCCGAGCGATCCGATGATGATTCCGGCGAGCAGCAGGCCGTGCAGGTCCACGTCGCCCTGGAACATCGACAGGGTGGTGGCTTCCTCGCTGCCGAAGCCGGTGAGGTGGGTCGCGGCGGTGGCGACGGTGGCGAGCACGCCGGTCAACACCAGGCTGCCCAGGGTGCCGAGCACCGCTACCGAGGTCTGTGCGCTGACCCCGTGTGTCAGGTAGAGCACCACGAACATGATCAGGGCGGCGCCGACCACCGCCACCAGCAGGGGTGACTTCCCCGCGCCGATACCCGGCAGCACGAAGGTGAGCAGGATGGCGAAGCTGGCGGCCAGCCCGGCGAGCGCGGCGAGACCCCGCCACCGACCGAACGCGACGATCGCGGCGGCGAAGACGACGGCCAACCACAGCATCGGGGTGCCCCGCTGGTGCTCGGCGACGTTCCAGTTGCTGATGGTGGGATCGGTGGGGTCGGTCAGCTCGACCAGGATGACCTCGTCGCCGACCTCCACCCGGGGTGCGCCCGGCCCGTCGGGCACCGGCGTCTCGACCTGCTGTCCGGCCGACGGCCCGTCGTCCACGCGGACGTCGACAGTGCCGCAGCGCCCGTCGCCGACGCGCGGTGTGCCCTCGGGGCTCGACGGCGACGGCGGGCACGGCTCCATCACCACCCGGGTCACAGTGCCGCTGTAGCGCGGCACGTCCGCCCCGCCGTCGGACTGTGGTGACCCGCCGCGCGGCCAGAGGAGCACGGCCGCGATGACGGTGGCGACGAAGAGAGGCACCACGGTCATGACGAGGATCCGTCGCACCCGGGGCGGGGCGGACGGAGCGGGACGGGCGTGGTCGGAACCCAAGGTGAGACTCCCAACGATCCGGTGCGGGGTACGTGTCAGTGGGCCGGTCGGTTCACCGTCACTGCGGAAACGTGGTGGGGGAACGCGATGGTTCGCCGGCTGACGACCGCTCGGTCACGGACGGTAGGGTCGGACCCGACCGGCCAGCCGCGACACCACCGCGCGCTGGCGCGGGTGCCCGTTCGTGCCTCGGTCTGCCGGGGGTCATCGTGGGAAATGCTAACCAGCACGGTCGGGGGATGCAGGTCGTGACGGAGTGTCGGAGGTGGAACCGCCCGCGCGGCGGTTCCCGGACCGGCATCGTGGAGACATGCCCGTGCCGTCACCGCCCGACCCCGGCCAGCACGCCCCGGCCGCGTCACCGCAGCACGACAAGCACGCCGGGCACGACAAGCACGCCGGGCACGATCCCGAGATGTTCCGTCGGCGCTTCTGGATCTGTCTGGCTCTCACGGTCCCGGTGGTCCTGACCAGCCACCTGGTGTGGGATCAGTTGGGCCTGGGTTGGGACGTACCCGGCCGCTCGTGGGTGGGCCCGGTGCTCGGCTCGGTGGTGTTCTGGTGGGGCGGCTGGCCGTTCCTCGTGGGTGCGGTGCGGGAGGTGCGGGACCGCGCGCCCGGGATGATGCTGCTGGTCGCGATGGCGATCACCGTCGCCTACGCCGCGTCCCTGGCGACCAGCGTGGGCGCCTTCGACCTGGACTTCTGGTGGGAGTTGGCCGCCCTGGTCACCATCATGCTGCTCGGCCACTGGCAGGAGATGAAGGCCATCGGGCAGGCCCGGGGAGCGCTCGCGGCGCTGGCCGCGCTGCTGCCGGACGAGACCGAGCGCGTCGCGGCGGACGGACAGGTCGAGGCCGTGGCGGTGTCCGACCTGCGGGTCGGTGACGTGGTGCTGGTCCGCCCGGGCGGTCGGGTGCCGGCGGATGGCCGCATCGTCGACGGTGACGCCGAGTTGGACGAGTCGATGATCACCGGTGAGTCACGGCCGGTCACCCGGTCCGCAGGTGACCGGGTGGTGGCCGGCACGGTGGCCACCGACTCGGCGATCCGGGTACGCGTCGAGGCGCTGGGTGAGCAGACCGCGCTCGCCGGCATCCAGCGGATGGTCGCGCAGGCCCAGGGTTCCGGCGGGCGGGCCCAACTGCTGGCCGACCGGTTCGCCGCCGCGCTGTTCTACGTCGCCACCGGCACGGCCGTGCTGACCGTGCTGGTCTGGGCCGCGCTCGGTCGACCCGACGAGGCGGTGGTCCGCGCGGTCACCGTCCTGGTGATCGCCTGCCCGCACGCCCTCGGTCTCGCCATTCCTCTCGTCGTCGCGCTCTCCACCGCGTTGGCCGCGCGGTCCGGGATCCTGGTGAAGGACCGGTTGGCGTTGGAGCGGATGCGGACCGTGGGCGCGGTGCTCTTCGACAAGACCGGCACGCTGACCCGGGGCGAACACGTGGTGACCGACGTGGCGACGGTGCCGGGCACCGAGCGGGACGAGGTGCTGCGGATCGCGGCGGGCGTCGAGTCGGACAGCGAGCATCCGCTGGCCCGCGCGATCGTGGCGGCGGCCGGGTCTGCCGGCCCGCTCCCGGCCGCCGGTTTCCGGTCGCTGCCGGGCCGCGGTGTGCGGGCGACAATCGACGGTACGGAGTACGCCGTGGGCGGTGCGGCGCTGCTGCGGGAACTGGGTCTGTCACTCCCGTACGAGCTGGAGGCGGCGACCGACGGGTGGTCGGCTCGGGGCGCCGCGGTGCTGCACCTGGTACGGCTGCCGGAGGCCGTGCTCGGCGCGTTCGCGCTGACCGACGAGGTGCGCCCGGAGGCCCGGCGGGCCGTCGACGAGCTGCGCGCCGAGGGTGTCCGGACCATCGCCATGATCACGGGTGACGCCCGCCCGGTGGCGGAGGCGGTCGCGGCCGAACTCGCCTTCCGGCCCGGCGTCGACGAGGTCTTCGCGGAGGTGCTGCCGGCGGAGAAGGACGAGCGGGTGGCCGACCTGCAACGGCGGGGGTTGACGGTGGCGATGGTCGGCGACGGGGTGAACGACGCGCCGGCGTTGGCCCGGGCGGACGTCGGCATCGCTATCGGCGCGGGCACCGACGTGGCGATCGAGTCCGCCGGGGTGGTGTTGGCGTCGTCGGACCCGCGCGGGGTGGCCGCCGTGGTCCGCCTGTCCCGGGCGTCGTACCGCACGATGCGTCAGAACCTGGCCTGGGCGGCGGGCTACAACGTGGTGGCGCTGCCGCTGGCGGCGGGGGTGCTGGCGTGGGCCGGTGTGGCGTTGAGCCCGGCGGTGGCGGCGGTGTTGATGTCCGCGTCCACCATCGTGGTGGCGCTCAACGCGCAGTTGCTCCGCCGGGTCCGTCTCGACAGTGACTGAGGGGGTCAGCCGCGCTTCATCAGCCGGCCGACCGCCGCCATCATCTCGGTGGCCATCTCGTCGGCCCGGCCCTCGGCCGCCCCTTCGTGCATGCAGTGCCGGGCGTGCCCGTCGAGCAGCCCGAGCGCCACCTTGTCGAGGGCGGCCTGGATCGCGGATATCT
>NZ_JBSFBM010000408.1:0-5359 GCF_053592955.1 Micromonospora sp. NPDC002411
AGTCAGTTGCACAATCGGGAGGAAGTCGTGAACAAGGCCGAGCTCATCGAGGCGCTCGCCGTTCGCCTGGGGGACCGGAAGATGGCGACGGCCGCGCTCGACGCGGTCCTCACCGAGGTCCAGGCGGCGGTCACCAAGGGCGAGAAGGTGGCGATCACCGGATTCGGAGCATTCGAAAAGCGTGTGCGTGGCGCGCGAACAGCGCGCAACCCGCGTACCGGCGAGGCGGTGAAGGTCAAGAAGACGTCAGTCCCGACCTTCCGCCCCGGCGCCGGGTTCAAGGAGATGGTGGCCAGCGGCAAGGTGCCGAAGGCCGCGGCGGCGACGAAGAAGACCGCCACCAGCACCGCCACGGCCAAGGCGGCGGGCACGAAGGCGACCGGCACCAAGGCGGCCACCGCCAAGGCGGCGGGCACCAAGGCGACCACGGCGAAGGCGGCCAGCAAGAAGACCGCCCCGGCCAAGGCGAGCAAGACCGCCACGGCGACCAAGACGGCCGCCAGCAAGAAGACCGCCCCGGCCAAGGCGAGCAAGAGCACCACGGCGACCAAGACGGCCGCCAGCAAGAAGACCACCGCGGCGAAGAAGACCACCGCGGCGACCAAGTCGACCGCGGCGAAGAAGACCACCGCGGCGGCGAGCAAGAGCACGGCGGCAAAGAAGGCGCCGGCGAAGAAGGCTCCGGCCAAGAAGGCGGCCAGCAAGCGCTGACCGACCCACTACGAAAGGGCGTCCACCCGTTGGTGGGCGCCCTTTCGGCGTACGCGAACCGTTGACCCGTTCGGTCCGCTCGCGCAGAATCGCCGTGCCGGCCCCCCTCCGCCGGCCCGTCGACGGGAAATGGGGCGCCGGTGCGCTATCGCCAGCTCACCACCGGGACGCTCGCGCTGGGCGTCATCCTCCTCATCGACGTGCTGCGGGTCTGGCTGCCCGGCATCATCACCATCTTCGGCCAGGCGGCGTCCACCCCGGCCGAGTTGATGGGCGCGTTCGCCCTCGGCTGGTTCGTACTCGCGCTGGGCGCGCCCGCGGTGGTCCGCCGGGTCGGTGCCCGACCGGTCGTGGTTGTCGCCGCCGTCGTGCTCGCCCTCGCCCGGCTCGCACTCACCGCCGCGCCGGGCGGGCGTACGCAGCTCTGGTTGGCCACCGCCGGTCTGCTCGCCGGGCTGGTCTGGCTGGTCGGCGTCGCCGCCGACACCGACCGTCCGGTTCCGGGGCTGGCGTTGGGTTTCGCGGTCAACGCGGCCCTGCACGCGCTGTGGGACACCGTCGACGTGGTCTGGTGGGGCACCTGGGTGGCGTGGTTGTTCAGCTCCGTCGTGGTGCTGCTGTTCCTGCTCGGCACGGCGCAGCCGGTAGCGCTGGCCGGTGGTGGTGACGGTGGCGCGCGGGCCTGGCTGCTGGCCGGTCCGGCGCTGCTGCTGGCCGGAATGGTGGCACTCTCCCCGGCGCTGGCCCGGACCGGGATGTCGTACCTGTTCGCCGGGGACGGTGTGGCGGGTTCGCCGTTGTTCGGCCTGGCGCCGGTGCCGGTCGCGGTCGCGGCGTTCCTGTTCACCGCGTCGACCCGGCCACCCCGGGGGTGGGGCCGCGCGTACGGGCCGGTGGCGTTGCTGGTGGGCGCGCTGCTGTTCGCCAGCGACCGGGGCGACCTGCTCGTCCCGGCCGTCCTGCTGGCCGCCGTCGGTCTCGGCGCCTGCCTCGCCCTGACCGACGACGCCAACCGCCCCAACGAGACGGCGGAGACCGAGCCGACGGGCGCGGGCAGCGGAACCACGAGCGACGTCACCAGCGCGGCGGCGGCCCGCCGGGGGTACGCGGTGGCCATCGGCATGCTGGTCTTCGCGCTGGGGGCGGTCGGGTACTACTCCGCCTACGACCTCGGGTACCCCAACGCGGCGGTGCCCGTGGTGGTGGCCGGTCTGGTCGCGGTCGTGGCGTTCACCGCCCAACCCGTCGTCCAGTGGCTCCCCGGGCCGTTTCCGCCGCTACGGGCTGCCGCGGCGGTCACCGCGCTGGCGCTGCTGGCACCGGTGGTCGCCGACGAGGTTCCGGTGGCCAGCAACCGGGACGGCCCACCGGAGCGGCTCACCGTGGTGGCGTACAACATCCGGATGGGCTTCGGGTTGGACGGTCGGTTCGACCTGACCGGGCTCACCGAGGTGGTCGAGCGGCAACGCCCCGACGTGGTGCTGCTCAGTGAGGTGGACCGGGCCTGGCTGCTCAACGGCGGGCACGACACCCTTGACGTGATGGCCGACCGGCTCGGCATGCCGTACGTCTTCGCGCCGGCGGCCGACCCGGTGTGGGGTGACGCCGTGCTCAGCCGTTGGCCGATGGACGACGCGCGGAGCCTCCCGCTGCCAGCCGTCGGGGCGCCCACCGGGGCGCAGGCCCTCGGCGTGACGTTGGACCTCAGCGACGGTGTGCGTACCGCGGTGGTCAGCACCCACCTGCAACCGCCGCCCGGGAAGGGCCCGGTGGTCCAGGCCCGCGCGGTCGCCGACTTCGCCATCCGGTACGCCGCCGGCCGACCGCTGGTGGTGGCGGGCGACATGAACACCGAGCCGGGGGACGAGGCGTTCGAGCAGTTCACGGCCGCCGGTCTGGTCGACGCGTTGGCTGCCGCCCGACCGCTGGCGACCAGCCCCGCAGACGACCCCCGCGAGCAGATCGACCACATCTTCGTCTCGGCCGGTCTGACCCCCAGAAACCCGGTCGCGCCCCGCAGCACTGCCAGCGACCACCTGCCGGTCGCGGTGACAGTGACCCTGCCGCCCCGCTGAGGGGCTCTACAAGCGGTCGGCGGCCAACAGGCGGTCGGCGGTGAAGGCGAGCAGCCAACCGCCGCCCTTGGGCGTGCTGAAGTCCTCGTCGGTGCGGCCGGTCAGCTGCTCCAGGGCACCCGGCAGCACCTTGCCCTGGCTGCACACCGCGGCCTGGCCGCCGGCGTTGGCCAACTCCAGCAGCCGGGCGGCGGTGGCCAGGATCTGCTCGTCGCTCTGTTGGCCGGGCTGTGGCTCGTCGAGGTCGCCGCAGACCTCGATCGGCAGGTCGAGCAGCGCGGCAGCCGGGTCCAGTGTCTGCACACACCGTCGCGGTGACGCCGACACCAGCCGGGACGGCCGGATCAGGGCCACCAGCCCGCCCAGCGCGGTTGCCTGGGCCCATCCCTCGGCGTCCAGGGGCCGCCCGACGTCCGGGCCGGACCAGGTGGCCCGCTTACCGGCGTGCGCGTGCCGGACCAGCGCGACGGTGGCGGTCACCGACGGCAGCGCGGCGAACGCCGCCAGCACCTCGGCGTCGTGGGGGTAGCTGACCAGTCGGATCGCGTCGTCCACCGCGAGCCAGCGGATGTCGTCCACCTCGGTGCCCGGTTGGAAACCCCCGCTGGCGACCGCGAGCATCGACCAGTAGTCGACCAGCTTGGGCTGCCCCTCGCTGCGGTACCGCACCGACGGCAGCCGGACCTGCGGTACGCCCTGCACGTCGGCCTCCTCGGCCACCTCGCGGACGGCCGCCGCCAGGGCGTGCTCGCCCGGCTCCAGCTTGCCCTTGGGCAACGTCCAGTCGCCGTAGCGGGGGCGGTGCACCACGCAGACGTATACGCCGTCGGCGGTCGGCCGCCAGGCCACCCCGCCCGCCGCGCGGATGCCGGTCACGGCAGCCAACTCGTCCGCCGCCGTCGGGTGGCCCGGTGCCAGGCCGCCGGGAAGGAAGACCGCATCCGGTGTACGGAGGCGCGTTCCCGCTCGGCGAGCCGCCCGGCGGTGACCGCCAGCTCGTGGTCGTCCGGCAGCTCGGCGGCGATCTCCAGCCAGGTGTCCGCCGCGACCGCCGCATCCTGGTGCTCGCCGAGCACGTCCTGCACGCGGGCCAGGGCTCGGGACAGCCGGCGCGCGCCCTGGCCGACCGTCGGTGCCACCGCGTTGACCGCGTACCGGGCCTGCTTGGCCTCCTTGCGAACGGCGTGCCACCTGTCGTCCGGCGACCGGGCGTCGAGCCCGTCGACGCCGTCCGGCCCGGTGAGCCGAGACCAGGGGCGGGCCACCAACGCGGGCAGCGCCTTCGCCGCCGGAGCGGTCGCCCGCCGGGTGAGCCGGGGCGAGGCGGAGGCCAGCACCAGGGAGTCCACCAGGGCCAGGTAGCGGGGGGTACGCAATGCCTCGTCGATGGCGGCGAGTGCCGATCGCTGCCGTGCGGCGAGCACCTCGTCCAGCCGGTCCACGGCGTCCCCGTCGAGCGGGCTGAGCGGATCCGCGTCGGCGGTGGTGCGCAGCCGGGCGCGCAACACCTCGGCGTCGCGGGCCGCGCCGAGGACACCGGCCAGCCACCGCAGTTCGGTGCGCAGTGGACGGGACCAGGTCTTGCGGACCAATGCCTTGAAGGTGCGCAGGTCACTGCGGAGGCGTCGGCAGGCCACCCGCATCTGGTGCACACCGGTGTCGCCGCCGGTGCCCGGGGCGCGTAGTCGGACCAGCGGGTCGTGCGCCAGCAGCCGGCGGATCTCCTTACGGAGCGCCTCGGTCACCACGTCACCTGCTGTCGGCTCGGCGGGCAGCCCGTTTGGCGCGACCAGGTCCGGATCGGCCTGTGCTCTCTCGCCCAGCGCCCGTACGTGCTTCGGGGTGAACGACCCACCCTGGGCGCCGGCCTCGCGTAACACCGTGCCGATCCGGTCGAGCAGCGCACGGTCGCCGCCCTTGCGCTCGACCTCCAGCTCGCGGAACGTGTCGGTGGTGGCGCCGGAGTCGTCCAGCACTGTCACCCGGTCGTCCACCACCTCGGCGAGCACCGTGCCCGCCTTGTCGCACACCTCGTACGCGTGCCGGACCGTCCGGACCACAGTCACCGGGGCCAGCGGCGCCCCCCGGTGCAGGACGGTGACCAGCTCCACCAGCTCCGGCGGCGGCTGTCCCTTAGGCCCCGGGCGGGATACCTCGTGCCGGACGCCTGGTGTGCCGGTCGGCAGTTTCACCGTCCAGGGCAGCTCGTCACCCCGGCGGTGGCGCAACGAGGCACCGGCGCGGGCCAGCCTCAGGTCGACCGTGTCGAGGTAGCGGGCGACGAGCGTCACCGGGGGCAGCGCCCGGACGCGGCCCCCGGACGGTGCCGTGGCGGCCAGGTCCGGCAGCACGTAGGCGTCGTCCACCTCGTACTTCTGCTCCTCCTCGACCATCAACCCAGCCTATGCGGTGATCGGTCAGCCGGCCGTGCCACCGACGCGGCGCAACAACACTTCCTGTAGATGCGACCGGGTGTTGTCGTCGGCGCTGGTATGCCGGGTCCAGCTACCGTCGCTGGACAGCTCGAACGCGTCCACGTCAGGGCTCATCGCGGCGGTCAGCACCTGGTCCAG
>NZ_JBSFBM010000409.1:0-5356 GCF_053592955.1 Micromonospora sp. NPDC002411
CCCGAGCAGCGCGACGACGACGAGGACCAGCGGCAGCCAGAAGAGCCAGTGCCAGGACAGGTGCTCCACGATCGGGCCTGCGGCCACGATGCCCCGGAGCCGGCCTCCTCCGGGGACAGGTCGGTGTGCAGGGCGCAGCCGGCCAGCAGGGCCGGCCCGCCGGGGCCGTCGAAGAGTTCGTCGCCGAGCTTGCGCACGGGCACCACCAGTCGCCGGGCCAGTCGCAGCGCGCCGGCGACCCGCAGCCGACGCAGCAGACCCAACCCGCCACGGACCGGCGGAAACGGCGAGGTGATCGCGTCCAGCATCGGCTCGGCCACGTCGAGCCAGTCGGTGTACGCGTTGAGCCAGCGCTTGCCGTCACCGGGGGCGAACTGCTCCAGCGAGGCCGCCGTGACGTCCAGGTCCCGGTTGATCACCGCTGCTCGGCCGTCCGGCAGCAGGTGCGCCAGCACGTCCGGCGCATGTCGCCAGGACAGGCCGTGCCGACCCAGGTCGAGGTCGGCCAGCACCGGTGACGCGTACCCCAGGGGGTAGAACGAGCTGTAGAGGTCGCTCAGGTAGCCGGGCGCGGTGACCTCGGCGGAGCGGACCGCGCCACCGGGCGCGGAGGTGGCCTCCAGCACCACCACCTCCCAGCCGGCGTCGGCCAGCAGGTTCGCCGCCACCAGGCCGTTGTGACCGGCCCCGACGATGACGGCGTCCGCGCTCTGTGCGGCGGTGGTGGTCATCCGATCCGCCTACCCGGCGTGCAACCGGGCGAAACGCGTTTGTCTCGCCGAGGCCCGGGCATCCAGCGCCGCATGTACACGGTTGCGCAGCTGGTGGGTGGGGTGTGGGGCGCGGGCGGCGACGGCGGTGAACTGGTGGTGTGTGATCCGGCGGACGGAACGCCGGTCAGCACGGTGCCGGTGGCCACTGCCGACGAGGTCGGCAAGGCGGCCCAGGCGGCACGGAACGCGGCGGCGCAGTGGGCGGCGACCGCGCCGGCCGAACGGGCGGCGGCGCTGCACCGGGCCGCGGACGCGGTGGCGGCGGCCACCGAGGAGCTGGCCGAGGCGGTCACGGCGGAGATGGGCAAGCCGTTGGCGGACGCCCGCGGTGGCGTCGAGGCGGGCATCGGCACCCTGCGACAGTACGCGGAGCTCGCCCCGCTGCGGGGCGGGCGGACCCTCAACGGTGGAGTCGACGCACTGGACTTCCTGACCCCGCAGCCGCGTGGTGTGGTCGCCGCGATCACCCCGTGGAACGACCCGGTGGCGGTGTCCTGCGGTCTGCTCGGTGCGGCCCTGGTCACCGGCAACGTGGTGCTCTACAAGCCGAGCGAACGTGCACCGGCGACGGGTTGGCTGTTGGCCCGGGCGCTGGACCAGGCGCTGCCGGCTGGTGTCCTGTCCCTGCTCACCGGCGGCCCGGAGGTCGGTGCGGCGCTGGCCGCGCAGGACGTCGACGTGGTGGCGCACGTGGGGTCGACAGCTACCGGTCGGGCGATCGCCGCCGCCGCGGCCCGCACCGGCGCGAAGGTGCTCCTGGAGAACGGGGGCAGTGATCCGTTGATCGTCGACGCAGGCGTCGACCCGGAGTGGGCGGCCGGTCAGGCCGCGCTCGGCGCGTTCGCCAACGCCGGGCAGATCTGTGTGGCGGTGGAGCGGATCTACGTGCACCGGGAGGTGGCCGGGGACTTCGTGGCCGCCCTGACGCGGCACGCCGAGGCGCTGCGGGTCGGGCCGGGCCGGGACCCGGGTACCGAGCTGGGCCCGCTGGTCGACCGTCGGCACCGCGACCACGTGCACGGGCAGGTGACGGCGGCGGTGGCAGCCGGCGCACGGGTGCGGGCCGGAGGCGAGGTGCCGGACGGGCCGGGGGCGTTCTACCCGGCCACTGTGGTCACGGACTGCCGGCACGACATGCCGCTGGTGCGGGAGGAGACGTTCGGGCCGGTCGCGCCCGTGGTGGTCGTAGACTCGTTCGACGAGGCGCTGCGCTGCGCCGCGGACTCCCCGTACGGGCTGGCCGCCACCGTGTTGACCACGTCGATGAGTCACGCGCAGCGGGCCTGGCGGGAGCTGCCGGTGGGCACCGTCAAGGTCAACGCAGTGTTCGGGGGAGCGCCGGGTGGCGCCGCGCACCCGCGTCGCGCCAGCGGGCAGGGCTTCGGGTACGGCCCGGAGCTGCTGGACGAGTTCACCGCCACCAAGGCGGTGCACATCGAGGCGCCCGGCGGCGGCGAATGGTGAACGCAACGGGCGGACGCAGGGGTGGTGCGTCCGCCCGTACCGTCGTCTGACAGGTCAGTCCCCGCGAGCCTTGCGGGTGGCCCGGTCGTTGGCCTTCTGGATCGCCTTGACCAGGTCCGGCTTGTTCATGCTGGACCGTCCGGGTACGTCCAGCTCGCGGGCCACCGCCATCAGGTGGTCCTTGGTGGCGTTGGCGTCCACCCCACCGGCGGTGGGTGCGCGCCGTTCCGGTCCGCCACCGGCGGCCTGCTGGTCGCTCGGGCCCTTGCGCCCCTTCGGCTCCCAGTGGTCGCCCACCTTCTCGAACTGGTGCTTCACCGCGGCGAACGCGGTCCGGTGCGACCGCTCCCCCTCGCCGTAGGTCTCGACCGCCGAGTCGTGCGTCTTCTCCCAGGTGCGCTGCGCCTTGTCCGAGGAGCGTCGCAGCGTGCTGGGCAGGTCTTCGCGCCCGGGCATCTCGTCCTCCTCCGCGTCGTTCGGATCCCCCTGACGTTCCCCCGGCATCCCCGCCTAAACGGCGGCGTACGACGGTCGGGTTTGTCGATTTCCCGGTGCGGGTACCGGCGGGCCAGGCCTGACCGGACGACCGGTCATCCGGTGGCCGGGGCGCAGGGAGCGGCATGACGACCATGGAGCCCGGTACGACGCTCGACGGTGCCCAGCGCCCCCGGGTTCCCCGACGGATGCGGCAGTTGAGCTGGCGGACCTGGCGTGGGGTGCTGGTCCGCAGCGTGCAGAACTTCGTCAACGACAACTGCTCGGACTGGGCCGCCGCACTCACCTACTACGGGGTCCTCGCGCTGTTTCCGTCCGCGATCGTGGTGGTGGCGCTTGTCGGACTGGTCTCCGACGGAGAGCGGACCCTGGACACAGTGGTCGACCTGGCCAACCAGGTGGGCGCCGGGTCGGTGCTGACCGACGACGAGGGCGGCGTGGTCGGCGTGATCCGGACCGTGGTGCTCGACCAGAGCAACCCCAAGCTGCTGTTGAGCTTCGGCCTGCTGGGCGCGTTGTGGTCCGCGTCGGGCTTCATCGGTGCGTTCACCCGGGCCTCCAACGCCGTGTACGGGGTGGACGAGGGCCGCCCGGTCTGGAAGTTGCGCCCGTTGCAGATCGGCCTGGCCGCGATCACGTTGGTGCTGCTCGCTGTGGTCGCCCTCGCGTTGATCGTCAGTGGCCCGGTCACCGACGCGGTGGGCGATCTGATCAATGCCGGCGGTCTGGCCCGCACGGTGTGGAGCGTGGCGAAGTGGCCGGTCCTCGCCATGATCATGATGATCCTGCTGTCCCTGCTGTTCTGGATCGCGCCGAACGTGCGCCAGCCCCGGTTCCGCTGGCTCACACCGGGCGGTGCGGTGGCCCTGGTCTCCTGGGCGGTGGCCTCCTTCGGCTTCGGCCTCTACGTGGCCAACTTCGGCTCGTACAACACCACCTACGGCAGCCTCGGGGCGGCCGTCGCCTTCCTGGTCTGGCTCTACCTGAGCAACTCCGCGCTGATGCTGGGGGTCCAGATCAACGCCGAGGTGCAGCGCGGGCGACAGTTGCAGGCCGGCGACCGGGACCCGGAGGATCCGGTGCTGCCACCACGCAGGCCGGCCGACGACTGAACCCCGTCGGGGTGGTTGTCCGGTTCGACGCCGGACCATGGGCCCGTTCGCGACCGGGTGCCGGTTTAGCGGGCGAGGTGCCGGGTAGCGCAGAAGACATGGAGCGTGGCAACAGCAAGCACGGACCGAGGATCGACGAACAGATGAGCCAGGAGGTCAGCGGCCTCGTGCAGGGGCCGGGGACCGGCGGCTCTCGGGTCGACGAGTCGCGAGTGCCGGAACCGGCTGGCGAGGACCAGCCGGAGACGACCACCGCCCCGGCCGGCGACCTGCGCACCGGCACCCCACAGGGAATGAGTTCCACGGACGTCGAGCAGCGCAGCCGGCTCGGCCGGTTCATCTCGATGAGCGCGCTGCCGGGCGACCGCCTGGTGCTCATCGCCAGCGCCCGCGAGAACGAGGCGCCGGACGACATCGTGGCGGCACTGGAACGACTGCCCGAGGGCACCGTCTACCAGACCGTTTCCGAGGTGTGGGCCGCGCTCGGCAACAAGAACGAGACAACTCGCTGGTGACCGGGTCACCCCCGACCCGACGACCATTAGCGACTGAAGGAGGTTCTCTGATGAGTGGCGTAACCGAACATGTCGACGTTTCCGTGCCCGTACGCACCGCGTACGACCAGTGGACGCAGTTCGAGGAGTTCCCCGAGTTCATGGAGGGTGTGCAGGAGGTCCGGCAGCTCTCCGACACGATGACCCACTGGAAGGTGGACATCGCCGGGGTGAAGCGCGAGTTCGACGCCGAGATCACCGAACAGCTCCCGGACGAGCGCGTCGCGTGGCGCTCCACCGACGGCACCCAGCAGGCCGGCGTGGTGACCTTCCACCGGCTCGACGCGGACAAGACCCGGGTGACCCTGCAGCTCGAGTTCGAGCCGCACGGCGTGGTCGAGCAGGCCGGCGACAAGCTCGGGATCGTCGACCGACGCGCCAAGGGCGACCTGGAGCGCTTCAAGACGTACATCGAGCGGCGCGGTCAGGAGACCGGCGCCTGGCGCGGGTCGGTGGACCGCCCGCAGCCGTGATCCTGGACAGCTTCACCGATGGCCGCCGGATCTCCGGCGGCCATCGCCGTGTCCGAGCCCGCTCCCGCGACACCGTTTGCGATCATCGCGCCCGGGTACGGCTGAGAGCATGACCGACGACAACATCAGGGTGTGGCGGGACGAGGAACGACTTCCGTTGGAAGAGCTGGAACGGGCCGTGTCCGGCTCCAGCCTCGACGGGCAGGCCGACGACGTGACAGGTAACGACGCGGGCGAAGAGGCCGCGTTCGGGCACGGACCGGCCGCGTCGGACCGCGAGGGACAGGCCCAGGGCAACACCCGGGAGGCCACCGACCCGCAGCGCGCCTACCGCCCGTCCACCACCGGACGGACCGGCCCGGACGTCTGATCGCCGTCGGGCTGGGCGGGGAAGAACGTCGACGCCTCCAACCCGGTCGCCGCCGCCGCCGAGCTCGAGCTGATGGCTGCGTACGTCCGTTCCGGCAACACCGGCACCGCGATCG
>NZ_JBSFBM010000410.1:0-5356 GCF_053592955.1 Micromonospora sp. NPDC002411
CCCCGTCCCCCCCCCTGCGCCTCCGGCTCGGGGGGGGGTTGGGGCTCGGGGGCGCCCCCCCCGCGCGCGGCGGCGGGCCCCCGCCCCACGGCCCGGGATGGTCGCGGTGCTCGGCCACGCGGGGCTCAGCCTGCTCGTCGGTGCGGTGGCCCTGCTGCCGATCGGCGTCGAGGTGCTCATGGTGCTGCGCGGCGTGCTGTACGGCGTGGTGGACCCCGGCCCGTACGACAATTCCTGGGGTGGCCCGAGCCGGGGCGGCGCCTGGCTGGCGCACTTCCTCGTCGGCCTGCCGCTGGCCGCCGCCGGGCTGGCCGCACTGATCGGCATCGCCGCCGTGCACCAACGGCTCACCGGCCGCCTGGACGGGGAGCGGAGCCCGCTCTGGTTGCTGCCGACCGTGCTGCTGATGGCGGTCGCCGGGGCGCTGCTCTTCGTCGCGTGGACCCACCAGATCTAGCCCCTCCCGCGTGCGGAAGGGGCTGGATCGATCTGGTCTACAGCTCGACGGAGCGCCGGCGGGCGACCTCGGCCAGGGCGACCGCCGCCGCCACGCTGGCGTTGAGCGACTCGACCTCGGAGATCATCGGGATGCTGACGGTGAGGTCGCAGGTCTCTCCGACCAGGCGGGAAAGCCCTCGGCCCTCGGAACCGACCACCACCACCAGCGGGCCGACAGCGGCCTCCAGGTCGTACAGGTCGGTGTCGCCGTCGGCGTCCAGGCCGACGACCATGAAGCCGGCGTCCCGACACGCCTTCAACGACCGGGTCAGGTTGGTCACCTGCGCCACGGGCACCCGCGCGGCCGCGCCGGCACTGGTCCGCCAGGCGGTCGCGGTGATTCCGGCGGCACGACGCTCGGGTACGAAGACACCCTGCGCGCCGAACGCCGCAGCCGACCGGATCACCGCACCCAGGTTGCGGGGGTCGGTGACACCGTCCAGCGCGACCAGCAGCGGGGCCTGCTGCTCCAGGGAAGCGGCGACCATGTCCTCGAAGGGCTGGTACGCGAACGGCGGCACCTGCAACCCGACGCCCTGGTGCAGCACCCCACCGGTCATCCGGTCCAACTCGGCCCGGCTGATCTCCAGGTTGGCGATGCCCCGGTCGGCGGCGGTCCGGATGATCTCCTTGGTCCGCTCGTCCACGTCGATGCCCTGGGCCGTGTAGAGCGCCGTCGCCGGCACCTGGGCGCGCAGCGCCTCCAGCACCGGGTTACGCCCGACCAACAGCTCCGGGGTGTCCTTGGACGGGTTGGACTTGCGCCCCGGGGAGACCCGAGGACCGGACCGCGTGGTGGGCTTGCCACCCCGACCGCCGGTCGCGCCCCGGCCGACCGGTACGCCCCGACCGCCACCCTTGCCCCAGGTGGTGTCCTTGCTGCCCGGCTGACCGATCTTCGGGGCGCGCCCCTCCTCGGCCGCCACCCGGCGCTCCTTGTCCTGCTTCCAGGCGGTGCGCTGCGGCAGCTTCTCGGTGCCCGAGTAGCCCTTGTGCCACGGCCGCTCGTCGGCGGGCAGGGTGCGACCCCGCCCGGCCAACGAGTCCTTGTTCTTGCCGCCGGAGCCCTTGGGGGCGCTTGCCTTCGACGTCAGTCGCCGGCCACGGCGCTGCGAGTTGCCGGCCATCAGTCCTGCTCTCCAATAGTCCAACGGGGGCCCTGGGGGGTGTCCTCGACCACCACGCCGGCCAGCTTGAGCTGGTCACGTACCGCGTCGGCGGCGGTCCAGTCCTTGCGGCCCCGGGCCTGCGCGCGCTGCTCCAGGGCCAACGCGATCAGGGAGTCCACCACGGCACGGAGATCATCTGGTCGGCCGCCACCGGTCCAGGCCGGGTCGAGGGGGTCGATCCCGAGGATATCCAGCATTGCCCGTACCACGGCCAGGGTGGTGCGGACAGTCACATCGTCGCCGGCGCTCAGCGCGGTGTTGCCGTCCCGCAGGTGTTGTTGCAGCACGGCCAGCGCGGCGGACGTGTTGAGGTCGTCGTCCATCGCCGCCACGAACCCGGCCGGCAGGTCGCCCAGCTGCCCGGCACCGACCCGCTCGGCCGCCCGCTGCACGAAACCCTCGATCCGGCGGTACGCGGTGGCCGCGTCGCGCAGCGAATCCTCCGAGTAGTCGATCACCGAGCGGTAGTGCGCGGCGGCGTAGTAGTAGCGCAGCTCCACCGGCCGGACCCCGAGCGAGTCCACGTACGCCAGGCCCAACGCGTTGCCGGCGGACTTGCCCATCTTGGCCCCACCGATGCTGAGCAGCCCATGGTGCACCCAGTAGCGGGCGAACGGCAGCCCGGCGGCCTGGGACTGGGCGATCTCGTTCTCGTGGTGCGGGAACGTCAGGTCCAGCCCGCCACCGTGGATGTCGAACTCCGGGCCGAGATACCGCCAGCACATCGCCGAGCACTCGATGTGCCAGCCCGGACGGCCCAACCCCCACGGCGACGGCCAGTACGCGTCCGCCGGCTCGTCCGGTTTGGCACCCTTCCAGAGCGCGAAGTCACGCGGGTCCCGCTTGCCCCGGTCGGGCGCGTCCCCGGCCGACTGCATCGCGTCCGGCGACTGACCCGACAGCGACCCGTACGCCGGCCAGGACGCCACGTCGAAGTAGACGTCGCCGGAACCGTCGGTGGCCGGGTACGCGTGCCCGTCCGCGATCAACTTCGTGATCAGCTCGTGCATTTCCGGGATGTGCCCGGTGGCGCGCGGCTCGTAGGTGGGCGGCAACACGTTCAACGACCGGTACGACTCGGCGAGGAGCAACTCGTTGGCGTATGCGATCGACCAGAACGGTCGCCCCTGGTCGCCCGCCTTGACGAGGATCTTGTCGTCGATGTCGGTCAGGTTGCGGATGAAGGTGACCTCGTAGTCGGCGGCCAGCAGCCAGCGACGCAGCACGTCATAGTTGACGCCGGAGCGAAGGTGACCGATGTGCGGCGGAGCCTGAAGAGTGAGACCACACAGGTAGACCCCCACCTTGCCGGCTTCCCGCGGGACGAAGTCCCGCACCGATCGGGTGGCGGTGTCATACAGGCGTAGCGTCACCGTACAAGGGTAGCTGTCCGTGCCTGTCCGGGTCCGCCGGTGCCGGGTCGTACGCTGCCAGGCGTGGATGCGACCGCACGCTCCGGTGAGACTCCGGCCGACCCCAGCGCCCCCGCCGCCGGGCTCCAGAGCCAGGCTGACGGCGTCGCGGTGCAGGCCGACGCCCGTGCGGGGCGGGTCGGGGAGGCGTCGCAGACCCTTGACCGGGGGTTGCGGTTGCTGCACCTGGTCGCGGACGCCCCGGGCGGTCTGACCGTCACCGAGGCCGCGCACCAACTCACCATCGGCCGCGCGGCCGTCTATCGACTGGTCAGTCCGCTGGTCGGGCACGGCATGCTCCGCCGGGACAGCGACGGCCGACTACGCCTCGGCGCCGGACTGCTGCACCTGGCCCGACGCGCTCAGCCGCTGCTCGCCGAAGGCGCGCTGCCCGCGCTACGACGCCTCGCCGAGCAGGCCGGCGCGACCGCGCACCTGACAGTGGTCGAGGCTGGCGAGGGCGTTGCGCTGGCCGTGGTCGAGCCGAGCTGGACGTCGTTCCACGTCGCGTACCGGGCCGGGGCACGGCATCCGCTGGACCGGGGGGCGGCGGGCCGGGCCATCCTGGCCGGTCGAATCGGGCTGGCGGAGCCGGTGAGCAGCAGCGGGGAGTTGCAGTCTGGGGCGTACGGGGTGGCCGCACCGGTGCTGGGCGTGCCTGGCCTGGAGGCCAGCGTCGGGGTGGTCGCGCTCGCCCCGCTGGACGTCGACACGATCGGCCCCCAGGTGCTGGCCGCCGCGAAAGCCATCGCCAGCGCCTTGAGCTGACCAATCCTCCAGCGGCCCCGCCCTCGCTTGACCGCTCGCCGCCCCAACAAGCGCTCGATCAACTCCAGATCGCCGACGTGGCGGCATCGCCAGCGTTCGATTGCGCCACATCGCCGAGATGGTGATGATCTCGCTGCATAACACGTCCCGCAGGGCTTCTGGCGGTTGTCCACAGGCAGGCGCGGGGCGACAAGACGGTGCTGTCCACAGGGGTATCGACCACCATCTCGAACGTCGGAGGCTGGCTTCATGCCTCCGCGCCCTCACCTCCCTTCCGCCCTCGCCTGGCAGGTCTTTCGCGGCTCCACCGCCATCGGGCAAGGCTTGATCACCAGACACCAGTTGCGCGGTTCGTCCTGGGTCCGGCTTCGCCATGACGTGTACGCGGACGCCCGCCTCGACCGCAACCACGAACTGGCCTGCCGTGCCGCAGCTCTGCGGCTACCGCCGCAGGCGATGATCGCCGGCCCTTCGTCGGCCTACCTGCACGGCATCGAGCACGCCGCCGGATTCGTCGACGACGTCCACGTGCTGGTGCCGAGGATCGTCCGCGTCGACTCTCAACGCCGCCTTCACGTGCACGTGTTCGACGCAGAAGCCGCAGAAGCCGCCGAAGCCCTGACCCCCGCCCTGACCGCCGGCAGGCAGTCGCCCGTGGCGATGCGCGCTGTGCCCCACGCACCGCCACCCACGTCGATCAGCATCCCGCCCGACCTACGGCCAGCGACACCGATCAGGCCTCCGCCCGGTGCGCTCGGCGGTGCCACTCTCCGCCGAACCAATCCGGCATCTGCGGCGTGGGAGACAGCCGTCTGGTTGGAACCGCTGCGGGCAGTCGGAATTGTCGACTCATTGCTCGCTACCGGCTTGACCACCCGGGCCGAGTTGGCAGCTGTCGCCACCGCCAATGCTGACCGGCCCGGCGGCCGACGGGCGCGTTGGATTTTCGACCTTGCCGATCCAGGAGCGCAATCGCCACCCGAGTCCCAACTGCGGGTGCGTCTGGTACTCGGCGGACTCCCCCGGCCGGTCACCCAACACCCGATCCGGCTGCCTACTGGGCTCGTTCTCCACCCCGACCTGGCCTGGCCCGATTTCCGGGTGGCGGTGGAGTACGACGGCCGATGGCACGCCGATCCCGAGCAACTGCACCGCGACCGTCGGCGGCTCAATCTCCTCGTCGGTGCGGGCTGGCTGGTCCTTCACGTGACCAGCCGGCGTCTCCAGAAGGAGTTCCCCGCCGTGCTCAGCGAGATCCGGTCCGCCCTGATCACCCGCGGCTGGCGCCGTTGACCGGCCCACGCCGTGATCCACTCCAGCTCGCCGAAGTGGCGGTTACCCGTTCACCTGACACAGCCATATCGGCGATCTGGAGTCGATCAAGCCCCGCGGAACGCGTCGAAGGGGCCCACGTTGGTCGGTGACTCGGGCGGCATGGTCAACCCGTTCAACGGCGAGGGCATCGCGTACGCGATGGAGTCCGGCGAGCTGGCGGCGGAGGTCGTGGTC